>NZ_JBRRCR010000004.1:0-100484 GCF_056759115.1 Stenotrophomonas sp. STEN087
GGGGGCGGGGCCGGCCAGCCCTTTGCCGGGCCTGGGTTTTGGTTTCATTTTTTTTCCTCTTTAAAATAAATAAAAAAAATAAACCCGCCGCCGCCCGCGAGCCGGGGTGCGGCGCACGCCGGTCCCCTGCGCTCCTCGGTCCGTCGAGGGACGGCGCGGAACTCGCTGCGCTCAGACACCCGCGCCTCTTCGCCCTCGCCGGACCTGTGGTGCTCGGCTCGCTCCAAGGCGGACCCAAGATCAAGGGCCACAGCCGCGCGCCCTAGCATGGCGCGCACTCAGCGCAAAAGCCGAATCCTTACCGCACCGGCACCGGAATGTTGCACAGGTCGATATGCCCGGCCGGGCGCTTGTAGAAGTCATCCACGCGGTTGCGCCGCGCTTCCACCGTATCGGCGAAGGTCTTCGAATCGGTGCGCAGCACCTGGATCGGCGTGCGCTTTGCAGCCGGCACATCGCTGGCGCGGCGGATCGAGATGATCGGCGTGCGCAGTTTCGGGTCCTCGTAGAAGCCCATCGGCGCCGGCCCGCGCGGAATCGCGCTGAGCAGTTCCATGCCCTTGAGCACGCGGCCGACCACGGTGATGTTGCGGTCCAGCTGGCGCGGTGACTGCCCGGTCACCACGTACAGTTCGGCGCCGATGCTGCTGTCCTCCTCGTTGCTGCGGCCGGCACCAAGCATGCCGTAGCAGTGCGCCAGCCAGGCCTTCCCGGCCTGCGGGTCCTGGCCTACCGGGAAACCATCGACGAAGCCGGTCTGCGCGGCCCAGCCATCGCGGTCGGGCAGCACGTTCACCTTCAGGCCGGCGCTGGCGCGTTCGAACTCGGCCGGCAGCTTGCGCGCGGCGCTGCCGAACGGCCTGGCCTTGGCCGCGTCATCAGCGTCGGCATCGCCGAACTGCACCACGAAGTTGTCCTGCGAACGGTAGATGCTGGTGCCGTCCCAGAAGTGCTCATGGGCGAAGGTCTGGATGTTGGCGACATGGCGCGGGGCGAACTGCGGCGCCAGCTCGATGATCACCCGTCCGGCCGGCAGATCCATGTACAGCAGGCTGGCCGGGTCCGGGGTACGCCAGTCGCTGGCCGCCGACGCATCAAGGATCTGCTGCGGGCTGCGATAGGGCGTGGCCGCGCTGGCCAGGGCGGGCAGCAGGCAGGCGAGGGCAAGGGCGGTCAGGGCGAGACGACGGTGCGACATGGAATCCCCGGTTCGATGGTATTGGCCGATTCTGCGCCACCAGCGGTGGTCGCGCCATGGGGCATCTGGCCTTGCCGCTGCGCGTGCGGCACTCTGGCAGCTTCTGCAGGGAAGCATGCAATGGGCAAGGAACGTTCCGACACGCACGAGGCGACATTGCGCGCGATGATCGACCAGATCCTGAAGGGGGTCGTCGATGAGGGGGTGGATCGCCTTCATTGGTTGCAGACGCTGTCGCCACGAGGGTTGTTCGATCTTGATGAGCGTCGACGCAGCTGGTGGGCCCCCAACGACGATGGCCTGCTCGCCTGCCTGAAGGCCTGCGCCGCAGCGCCGGCTGATGTGCAGACGGCGGCACTGTTCCTTGCGGGCTCGGATGGCAATGGTCACACGCGCGAGGCCGCGTTGCAGCGGATGCGCTCGGTACCCAGCCATCTGACGTTGTCCTGCGCCTTGCTCCGCTGCAATGACTGGGTGGCCGAAGTGCGTGCGGTGGCGCAGGATGTCGTGATGTCCCTGCTCGGGCAGTGCGCGGTGCAGCACGTGCTCAAGGCTTGGCCGATCGCTGTCCGCTTGCGCGATGCGCAGCGCGTTGACCGGGCGTGGCTCGAGGGCACCCTGTTCGCAGGGTTGTCATCGCCCTCCAATCGCGCAGTGCTCGAAGGACTGCTGGGCCATCCCGACGCACGCACCCGGCGGGTGGCCCATGTCGTCGCCCTGCGCAGTCATCCGGACCGGGCAGCGTTGCGTGCGCACGCGATTCTGGACAGCGATCCACACGTCTCGCATCTGGCACTTGCCGATCTTCTGCAGCACGGTGAGCCCGCGGAGATCGAAACGCAGTGCGCGCTGGCATTGTCTGCGCCATCAAGCAGGGTGCGTAGCGCCGCGTTGCGTGCGCTGGCCGAGCGCGAGGTGGCCGACCTGGATGCATACATCGAAGCCGCGGCATTCGACCGTTCGCGTGGCGTGCGCCGGTTGGCGGCGTGGCTGCTCCAGCAGCGGCAGGCCACGCCGGCCATCGCATTGTGGCGCGACGAACTCACGCACCGGCGTCGCGGGCGATGGCGCGAAGCATTGGAAGCGCTGGCCGACCACGCCGAGGCGAAGGATGTGCCTGCACTGCGCACCCTGTTGCCGCAGGTGTCGCCGCGGCATCAGCGTTCCTGCCTGCGCGGTTGGGTGCGGGCCGAGGGCGGTGCCGGCCTGGCGTTGCTGCGCGAGGCGCTGGAGATGCGGGGACGGACGGTGAATGCGTTGCTGGCCAGCGCCACCGTGCTGTGGGCGGCGGAGCTCGACGCGCCGCGACTGCTCGCGTTCTGTCACGACGGTCCTTCGCCGGTGGCACAGGCGGGCCTGCTCGCGCAGCTGACGAAGCTGCCCTTGTGGCAGCACCTCGACCTGCTGCTGGATGCGGTGCCGCAGCGCGAGGATGAGCGTGCGTGGCACCTCCGGCTCGTGCAGGACTGGCTTCGGGTGAGCGGGCAGTACTCGCCACTGGGCGCCGCCCGGCGGCAGGCACTGGTCAGCCGGCTGGAGCAGCGCCGTCATGCCTTGCCCGAGGCGACCGCCACCCGGGTGCTGGCAGCCGTGCGGCAGGCCTGATCGCCCGCGCCGCAGGGCAGGGTGACTAACGACACATTCGCTATACCGGACTTCGCACTACTGTTGACTTCAACGTAGTGGAGGACCGGGCATGTCAGACGACGACGTCCACCTGAAGAAGTTCCAGAAGGAGCTCAGCGCCGGAACCGTGTCGCTGGCCCTGCTGGCGGTGCTGGCCCGGGCCGGGGAGCCGCTGTATGGCTACCTGATCGCCAAGGAGCTGGAGCGCGTGGGTGACGGCGTGCTGAGCGGCAAGCAGAGCGCGCTGTACCCGGTGCTGCGCAACCTGGAGGGCGCCGGCCTGCTGGAAAGCCACGTCGAGCCGTCCAGCAGTGGGCCGCCGCGGCGCTACTACCGCATCAATGAACGTGGCCACGAGGTGCTGGCGCAGTGGCGCCAGGCCTGGCAGGCCACCCGCGATTCCGTCGATTCCGTGTTGGAGGGGGTACCGCAATGAACGAGCAGAACCTGGCAGGCAGTGGCCTGCCCACCACGATCGCGCAGTACCTGGCGCAGCTGCGCGCGGCGCTGCAGGGTGCCGATCCGGCGATGGTGCAGGATGCCCTCTACGACGCCGAGGAGTACCTGCGCTCCGAACTGGCCGCGCAGCCGGGCCGCAGCGAGGCCGACGTCATCGCCGATGTGGCCGGCAGCTACGGCGCGCCGGAGGAAGTGGCCGAGATCTACCGCGAGACCGAGGTGACCGTGAACCGCGCGCTGCGTACGCCGCGTGCCGACACCAGCCCGGTGCTGCGCGCCGCCGCCGAGGCCAGTGGCGTGGCACCGGCCGCGCCGACCGCTGCGCCGGTGCAGCGGTCGCTGATGGCGCGCTTCTTCGGCGTGGTGCTGGACCCGCACACCTATGGCGCGCTGTTCTACATGCTGCTGTCGCTGGCCACGGGCACGTTCTTCTTCAGCTGGGTGGTGACCGGGCTGTCGCTGTCGCTGGGCCTGATGATCCTGATCATCGGCATACCGCTGACGGTGCTGTTCTTCGGCTCGGTGCGCGGGCTGGCGCTGCTGGAAGGGCGGCTGGTGGAAGCGCTGCTGGGCGAGCGCATGCCGCGTCGGCCGCAGTACACCGACCGCAGCCGCACCTGGCTGCAGCGCATCGGCGACATGTTCACCGATGGCCGCACCTGGCTGACGCTGCTGTACTTCCTGCTGATGCTGCCGCTGGGCATCGTCTACTTCACCATCGCGGTGACCCTGCTGGCGGTGTCGCTGGCCTTCATCTGGTCGCCGGTGGCGGCGCTGTTCGACTCGACCGCGCCGAGCATCTACATCGATGGCACCAACGTGCTGCCGCTGGCGTTCACGCCGGTGCTGGCGGTGGTGGGCGCGCTGCTGCTGCTGGTGACGATGCACCTGGCCCGTGGCATCGGCAAGCTGCATGGTCTGCTGGCCAAGAACCTGCTGGTGCGGTTGTAACCGCACAAGGGGCGGATCCCTGTTCGCAGAACAGGGCTCTGACCCCGGATCCCATCGCGCTGGGGTCTTCGCGCTGGGGTCAGAGCCCTTTCCGTTGGAAAGGGATCTGACCCCACGGCGGGGTCTTACCCCGCCTTGCGCCGCAACGGGGTGACGTTGCTCTTCTTCTTCGTGGCCTTGGCGGCCGGTGCCTCGGCATGGGCGGCGAAGAAATCGCGCACCTTCGGGTACACCACTTCGCGCCAGCGGCGGCCGCTGAAGATGCCGTAGTGGCCGGCGCCCTCGACGATGAAGTGCTCGCGGCGGTCGGCCGCGATGCCGGTGCACAGCGCCTGCGCCGCTTCGGTCTGGCCGAGGCCGGCGATGTCATCCAGCTCGCCTTCGATGCTCAGCAGGGCAGTATCGCGGATGGCCGACGGGTCGACCTTCTCGCCGTTGACCACCCACTCGCCACGCGGCAGCAGGAAGTCCTGGAACACCACCGAAATGGTATCCAGGTAGTACTTGGCCGGCATGTCGAGCACGGCGTTGTACTCGTCGTAGAAATTGCGGTGCGCGTCGGCGTCTTCCAGATCGCCCTTGACCAGGTCGGTGTAGAAATCCCAGTGCGAACTGAAGTGGCGGCTGGGGTTCATCGACAGGAAGCCGGCGTGCTGCAGGAAGCCCGGGTACACGCGACGGCCGGCGCCGGGGTAGCTGGCCGGCACGGTGTGGATGACGTTGTTCTCGAACCACGACAGCGGGTTCTGCGTGGCCAGGTTGTTCACTGCGGTGGGGCTGCAGCGCGCATCGATCGGGCCACCCATCATCACCAGCGTGCGCGGGGTCGGCTCGCCACGGCTGGCCATCAGCGAAACCGCAGCCAATACCGGCACGGTCGGCTGGCACACGCTCACCACGTGCAGGCGCTCGACGCCGAGGTGGCGGATGAACTCCTGGATGTAGGCGATGTAGTCGTCCAGGCCGAACTCACCTTCGCTGGCCGGCACCATGCGCGCGTCCACCCAGTCGGTGACGTACACGCGGTGGTCGCGCAGCAACGTGCGCACGGTATCGCGCAGCAGCGTGGCGTGGTGGCCCGACAGCGGCGCCACCACCAGCACGAACGGCTGGTTGAGCATGGTGTGCAGCTGGTCGGCTTCGTTGCTGTGGCGCTTGAAGCGCAGCAGCTTGCAGAACGGCTTGCTCACTTCCTCGTGCACGACGATCGGCACGCGCTCGCCTTCGACCTCGATTTCGTTGATGCCCCATTCGGGCTTCTCGTAATCCTTGCCGATGCGATGGAAGAGTTCATTGACCGCCGCCAGGCGATCAGCGCCCGGCATCTGCGACCACCAGTGGCCCTGGTTGGCGAAGAATCTGGCGTTGGCCTGGGCCTGGTGCACCCAGGGGGCGAGCAGGTTGCGGGTCAGTTCGTGTAGTTGATAGAGCATGACGACCGAATATGTATGGTCATATGTTGCCGCGCAGCATATCCCATCCGGGTGTCCCGGAGGTTAAGTCGGGTAAAAATAATGAATCCGGATTCACATCTTTTCCAGCGCGGCGGCCTCGTCGGCCAGGCCGGGGCCCAGCCACAGGTGTGAACCGATGGCCTGCAGGCCCTGGCGGCCCAGCTCGCGGCGGTACCAGCGCGCCGGCCGGGCCTGGAAGCCCTCGTGATCGCCGTCGAACTCATCTTCGGCGGCAAAGGTCTCCAGGAAGGCCACGCCGCCGGTCAGCTCGGCCACGCCGGCCAGGCCGGCCCGCAACTCGCGGTCGGGCACGTAGTGCATCACGTCCGAACACACCAGCAGGTCGACCGGGGCGCAGGGCCGCAGCCAGGCGAAATCGCCGAAGCTGGCCATGTGCAGGTTGCGGGTACGTCCGTAACGGCGCACAGCGTACTCGCTGCTGTCGAAGCCAAGGTATTGGACCTTCGGACGCAGCTTCAGCAGTGGCGCGCGCCAGGCGCCTTCGCCGCAGCCGATGTCGAGCACGCTGCGCACCGGTCGTTCCAGGTAGTACTCGGCGGTGGCCACGGCCAGGGCGACCTTGCGCGCCAGGCGGGCACTGCCGCCGATGTCGGCACGGCGGTACCAGCGTTGGAAATAGGCGGCGTCGTAGGTCTTGTCCATGGGGCAGGGCACGCTTGAGGGCGGAAACGGCGCCTATCGTAAGGCGTCGCGGCCACGGGTGCGTCGATTGGCCGCGGCATCCACCCATGGGGTGGCTCTACTGCGACCGGCGGGCGAACCGGCAGTAGAGCCACGCCATGCGTGGCTGCGATGGTGCGGTGGGCAGCCATCCATGGGATGGCTCTACTGCGACCGGCGGGCGAACCGGCAGTAGAGCCACGCCATGCGTGGCTGCGATGGTGCGTGCGTCGATTGGCCGCGGCATCCACCCATGGGGTGGCTCTACTGCGACAATGGGCGCCCATCCCCGCCAGCCGCTGGAGCGAGCGCATGCAGAGCTATTACTGGGTCAAGACCTTCCACATCGTGTTCGTGGTGGCCTGGATGGCAACGGTGTTCTACCTGCCGCGCATCCTGGTGAACCTGGCCGAAACCGCGGGCCAGCCGGCGGTGGGCGAGCGCCTGCAGCTGATGGGCCTGCGCCTGTACCGCTTCGGCCATTCGATGTTCGGCCTGGCCTTCGTGCTGGGCCTGGTGCTGTGGCTGGGCTACAAGGTCATCCCCGATTTCCCGACCATGGTCGCGCCCGGTGGCGCCGGCTGGCTGCACGCCAAGCTGGGCCTCGTGGTGCTGCTGCTGGTGTACTTCATCTGGACCGGGCGCCTGCTGAAGGGCGTGGCCAAGGGCCGCGCGCTGCCGTCCTCGCGCGCGCTGCGCTGGATCAACGAGATTCCGCTGCTGGCCTTCATCCCGATCGTCTGGCTGGTGCTGGCCAAGCCGTTCTGAGGCGTGGATGCCGTCAACGCGCAAAAGAAAAGACCCGGGCATCTGCCGGCTCTTTCGTTTGCGCGTTCACCTGCCTGTTGCCGGCCAGCGGCCGGCACTACCAGGCTTATGCGGCTTCGTAGGAGCCGTAGCTGCGCAGGCGGGTGTAGCGCTGTTCCAGCAGCTGTTCGGTGGACAGCTTGTCCAGCGCTTCCAGCTCGTTCAGCAGCACGGCCTTCAGGCGCTTGGCCATCTGGGTCGGGTTGCGGTGGGCACCACCGGTCGGCTCGCGCACGACCTTGTCGACCAGGCCCAGGCCCTTCAGGCGCGGGGCGGTCAGGCCCAGCTGTTCGGCGGCGTCCTTGGCCTTGCCGGCGTCCTTCCACAGGATCGAGGCGCAGCCTTCCGGGGTGATGGTCGAGTACACCGCGTATTCCAGCATCACGGTGCGGTCGCCCACGCCCAGCGCCAGCGCGCCACCGGAACCACCTTCACCGATGACGGTGCAGATGATCGGCACCTTCAGCTCGGCCATTTCCATCAGGTTGCGCGCGATCGCTTCGGACTGGCCGCGCGATTCGGCGTCGATGCCCGGCCAGGCGCCGGCGGTGTCGATCAGGGTCAGCACCGGCAGGCCGAAGCGTTCGGCCATCTTCATCAGGCGCAGGGCCTTGCGGTAGCCCTCCGGCTTGGGCATGCCGAAGTTGCGCTTGATCTTTTCCTTGGTGTCGCGGCCCTTCTGGTGGCCGATCACCATCACCGAGCGGCCGTTGATGCGGGCCAGGCCACCCATGATGGCCTTGTCGTCGGCGAAGGCGCGGTCACCGGCCAGTTCCTGGAATTCATCGAAGATGATGCGCAGGTAATCGGCGGTGTACGGACGCGACGGGTGACGGGCCAGCTGCAGCACCTGCCAGGAGGTCAGGTTGCGGAAGATCTGCGCGGTGCGCAGGCGCAGCTTGTCCTGCAGGGCGTGAACCTCGGCCTCGACATTGACCGCCGGTCCGGCACTGGCGTTGCGCAGTTCCTGGATCTTGGCTTCCAGGTCGGCGATGGGTTGCTCGAAGTCGAGGTAATTCGGATTCATCGGAAGCCGTCGTGTAAAGAAGAGGGGAATTCTAGCCGAATGCGCAGCAATGGCCCGTACGCCTTCGTCTGGAAGGCGACGGTACCCCAGCCGGGCAGGGGGCGCCAGTCAGCCTGGGGCGTGGGCCAGCCTCAGTTGGCCCACGGCGGGCTGTAGCGCACTTTCAGCGTGCGCACGGCCGGATCGGCGCGCAGCGCCTCCATCAGCTTGGAGTCGATGCGCACCGCGCTCTGCCCGGACACGTCGAGCATGCCGGCCACGCCGCCCTGCGGGCCCTTCAGCAGCAGGTCCAGGCGCAGCGGCGTACGCCCGGGGCGATGGCGGTCGAGCAGGGCATTGACGCGTTCCCAGACCGGGCGCTGCTGGCGCAGGTCCAGGCGCAGCGACAGGCGCGTGGCGTAGTTGGCGCAGACTTCATCGAAGTCCCAGCACTGGCGGATGCGCAGCGCGTAGCCGCCGTTGAACTCGTCCTCGCGCAGGCCGCCCTTGACCACCAGGATGCGGTCCTTGGTCATCAGGTGGCCGAACTCGGCCATGGCGTCGGAGAACGCGCTGCACTCGACGCGGCCGCGGCCGTCCTCGAGCTGGATGAAGATCTGGCTTTCGCCCTTGCGGCGCACGCCGACCACCTGGCCGGCCAGCACGGTCGGCACTTCCGGGCGCCAGCGCTTCTCGCCGCCGTTGCCACCGCCGCCACCGCTGTTGCTGGAACTCCAGATCTTTTCCACCGAGCCCAGGTCGTTGCCGACCAGGTCGCGCACATCGTCGCGCCAAGGGTCGAACGGATGGCCGCTGAGGTAGAAACCGAGCGTGTCGCGCTCGCCGTTCAGGCGCTGCAGCAGCGGCCATTCCTCGGCTTCGACCAGGTCCAGCTGGATGGTCACCGTGCTCGGATCGGGGCCGCCGAACAGCGAGTTCTGGCCCGAGGCACGCTCGCGCGCCATCTGGTCGGTGGCCTTGATCACTTCCGGCAGCTGCAGCATCAACGAGGCGCGGTTGTGGCCCAGTTCGTCCAGCGCGCCGCAGTTGATCATCGCTTCCAGCGTGCGCCGGTTGAGCTTGGCCGAACCGACGCGGGTGCAGAAGTCGAGCAGGTCCTTGTAGTCGCCGCCCTTCAGGCGCTCGTCTACCACGGCTTCGCAGGCACCCTGGCCGACGCCCTTGATCGCGCCCAGGCCGTACTGGATGGTGTCCGGCGTGACCGCTTCGAACATGAACGCAGAGTGGTTCACCTTCGGCGGCAGCACGGTCAGGCCGAGGTTGCGCACCTCGTCCAGGAAGCCGACCACCTTTTCGGTGTTGTCCAGGTCCGAGGACAGCGTGGCCGCCATGAACTCGGCCGGGTAATGGCGCTTGAGCCAGGCGGTCTGGTAGCTGACCAGCGCGTAGGCGGCGGCGTGCGACTTGTTGAAGCCGTAGCCGGCGAACTTCTCCATCAGGTCGAAGATCGCATCGGCCTTGGCTTCGTCGACGCCGTCCTTGGCCGCGCCCTCGCGGAAGATCTCGCGGTGCTTGGCCATTTCGGCCGGCACCTTCTTGCCCATCGCACGGCGCAGCAGGTCGGCGCCGCCCAGCGAGTAGCCGCCGACGATCTGCGCCATCTGCATCACCTGCTCCTGGTACACCATGATGCCGTAGGTGTCTTTCAGGATCGCTTCGGTGCGCGGATCGGGATAGATGATTTCTTCCTGGCCGTGCTTACGCGCGTTGAAGGAAGGAATCAGGTCCATCGGGCCGGGTCGGTACAGCGACACCAGCGCGATGAGGTCTTCGAAACGGTCGGGGCGCGCGTCCTTCAGCAGGCGGCGCATGCCCGAGGATTCGAACTGGAACACCGCGCCGGTGTTGCCGTTGGCGAAGATGTCCTTGTAGGTGGGCGCATCGTCCAGCGGGATCGCGGCGATATCCACCGGCGGGATGCCGGCGCGCTCGTGGCGCTTGTTGATCGCCTTCACCGCCCAGTCGATGATCGTCAGCGTGCGCAGGCCGAGGAAGTCGAACTTCACCAGGCCGACTTCTTCCACGTCGTTCTTGTCGAACTGGGTGACCGGGTTCTTGCCCAGGCCGTTCTCATCGTGTTCGGCGTACAGCGGGCAGAACTCGCTCAGCGGCTCGGGCCCGATCACCACGCCACCGGCGTGCTTGCCGGCGTTGCGGGTCAGGTCTTCCAGCTGCAGCGCCAGGTCGATCAGGTCGCGGACATCGTCCTCGCTCTCGTAGCGCTGGATCAGTTCGGCCGACGCCATTTCCGAGCTCGGGCCTTCCTTGCCCTTGCCCAGCGCATCCTTCAGGTGGATGCCGAGGATGTTCGGGATCAGCTTGGAAACGCCGTCCACCAGGCCGTACGGGAAGCCCAGTACGCGGCCGGAGTCGCGCACCACGGCCTTGGCCGCCATGGTGCCGTAGGTGATGATCTGGCTGACGCGTTCGCGGCCGTACTTGCGCGCGACGTAGTCGATCACCTCGTCGCGGCGGTCCATGCAGAAGTCGATGTCGAAGTCGGGCATCGACACGCGTTCCGGGTTCAGGAATCGCTCGAACAGCAGGTTGTACGGCAGCGGGTCCAGATCGGTGATCTTCAGCGCCCACGCCACCAGCGAACCGGCACCCGAACCACGGCCGGGGCCGATCGGGATGCCCTGGTTCTTGCCCCACTGGATGAAGTCGGCAACGATCAGGAAGTAACCCGGGAAGCCCATCTTGATGATGGTGTTGAGCTCGAACTCCAGGCGTTCGAAATACTCTTCGCGGGTCTTGCCCGGCGCCAGCGGATTCTTCTGCAGGCGCTCTTCCAGGCCGTCGCGCGACATCTTCTGGATCCAGGTGTCCAGGGTCTCGTCGTCGGGCACCGGGTAGTTGGGCAGGAAGTAGGTGCCCAGCCGCATCTCGATGTTGCAGCGCTCGGCCAGGGCCAGCGTGTTGTCGATCGCATCGGGGATGTCGGCGAACAGCTCGCACATCTCCTCGGCTGACTTCAGGTACTGCTGGTCGCTGTAGTCGCGCGGGCGCTTGGGGTCGTCCAGTACGCGGCCGGTGGAGATGCAGACGCGTGCTTCGTGGGCGCTGAAATCGGTCGGCGCCAGGAAGCGCACGTCGTTGCTGGCCACCACCGGCAGGCCGCGCTGGCCGGCGGCCATCAGCGCGAAGCGGTTGAAGGTTTCCTCGCCTTCGCGGCCGGTGCGGGTCAGTTCCAGGTGCAGGCCGTCGCCGAAGGCGCGCTGCCAGTCGGCCAGCTGCTGCTCGGCCAGATCGTGCTTGCCGTCCAGCGCCAGGCGGCCGGCCAGGCTGTCACGGCCGGCCAGGGCGAACAGGTTGGCATTGCCCGCCTTCAGCCAGTCCGGGTGGATGGCCACGCCGCCTTCGGGACGGTGGCCTTCCATCCAGGCGCGGGTCAGCAGCCGCGACAGGCTCAGGTAGCCCTCGCGGTCGCGGCACAGCAGGGTCATCCGCCACGGGTCCTGGCCGTCCTCGGTGATCATCACGTCGGCGCCGGCAATGGGCTTGATGCCCACGCCTTCGGCGGCCTTGTAGAACTTGACCAGGGCGAACAGGTTGTTCAGGTCGGTCACCGCCAGCGCGGGCATGCCGAGTTCGACCGAGCGCGACAGCAGGTTGGCCTGCTTGGCCTTTTTCGGGTCCGCCTGGTCCGGTTTGGCCGGCACGCGGATGGTCGAGTCCGCCAGCGAGAACTCGGTGTGGACGTGGAGATGTACGAAGCGGGAGTTGGACATGCCGGACCAGGTTGGAGCGCGCGGGCCCCGGGTGCTGACGGGGGAATCGTCGCCGGGGTCGGGAAGCGCTGGAGTGCCCGGTCAGGGTAGCGAGGGCAGGGGGTGGCGACAAGGCTTGACGGTACGGCGATTGCGCGATTGCCGCCGGTGCGTTCACGCGTTCACGGTAGCGCCGGGCCATGCCCGGCGGCCGTTGTTCAGGCAATCGCGATGTCGGCGGCCACAACCTGCGGCACGTCCAGGCATTCACGCACCGGGGTGAAGCTGCGGCGGTGCTCGTCACAGGGGCCATGCGCGCGCAGCGCGGCCAGGTGGGCCGGGGTGCCGTAGCCCTTGTGCTGGTCGAAGCCGTACTGCGGGTGCCGCACGTGCAGGTCCTGCATGTAGCGGTCGCGCGAGACCTTGGCCAGGATCGAGGCGGCCATGATCGCGCGGTCGATGCCATCGCCGCCGACCAGCGCCTGCGCCGGCAGCACCAGGCCCTTGGGCACGACGTTGCCATCGATGCGGGCGAAGCCGGCCACGTGGGCCACGGCCGCCACCACATCGCGCATGCCCTGCAGGGTGGCCTGGTAGATGTTCAGGCGGTCGATGGCGTTCACGTCCACCAGCACCACTTTCCAGGCCAGCGCCCGTTCGATGATGCGGTCGTGCAGCTGTTCGCGGCGCGCCGCGGTCAGCTGCTTGGAATCGTCCAGGCCGTTGATGCGCGGCCGCGCCGGGTCGAACACCACGGCGGCCACGGCCACCGGGCCGGCCAAGGGCCCGCGGCCGGCTTCGTCGACGCCGGCCACCAGGCGCTCCGGCTCGACCAGCGTCGCGCCATCGAACAGGGCCAGGCTGGCCGCAGCGGCAGCGCGACGGCTCATGCGGGTTCCTGGTTGCGCACCAGCAGCTCGCCCACCGCGTCGGCGGCACGGGCGGAAGCATTGCGGCGCAGGCGTTCGTGCAGGCGCTCGTAGGTGCCCTGCAGGTCGGCGGTGCGCTGCGGGTGGTCGAACCACTGCTGGATGGCCGCGGCCAGCTTGTCCGGCGTGCAGTCGTGCTGCATCAGTTCCGGGGCAAGATCCTGCGCGGCGAGGATGTTGGGCAGGGCGAAGCGGTCGACCTTGATCAGGCCCAACGCCTTCACCAGGCGATAGGTCAGTTCATTGACCCGGTAGCCGACCACCATCGGCCGCTTCACCAGCATCGCCTCCAGGGTGGCCGTGCCGGAAGCCAGCACCACCACGTCGGCGGCGATCATCGCCGTGCGGGCCTGGCCATCGAGCACATGCGAGTACGCCACCGGCAGCGCCGAGCGTGACAGCTGTTCCTCGATCAGGCGGCGGCAGGCGGCATTGGCCGCCGGCACCACCACGTGCAGGCCGGGGATGCGTTCGGAGACCTGCCAGGCCGCTTCGAAGAACGGTTCGCCCAGGCGCGAGATCTCGCCCAGGCGGCTGCCCGGCAGCACCGCCAGCACCTTGGCCGAAGCGGGCAGGCCGAGCGCGGCGCGGGCTGCGTCGCGGTCACCGTGCAGCGGAATGTCATCGGCCATCGGGTGGCCGACAAAACGCGCATCGATGCCGTGCTTTGCGTAGATGGGCGGTTCCATCGGGAACAGGCACAGCACCAGGTCGGCACTGCTGCCGATCTTCTCCGCGCGCTTCTCGCGCCAGGCCCAGACCGAGGGGCTGACGTAATGCACGGTGGGAATGCCGCGCTGCTTCAACCAGCGCTCGATGCCCAGGTTGAAATCCGGGGCGTCGATGCCGATGAACACATCCGGCTGCCACGCCAGCGCACGCTCGCGGAACGCCGAGCGCAGCTTGAGCAGGCGCGGCAGGTGGCGCAGCACTTCGGTCAGGCCCATCACCGCCAGCTCGCTGGCGTCGTGCCAGGTCTGGCAGCCGGCGGTGCGCATGGCATCGCCGCCGATGCCGGCGAATTCGGCATGCGGGAAGCGGGCCTTCAGCTCACGCACCAGGCCCGCACCGAGCAGGTCGCCGGATGCTTCGCCCGCCACCAGCGCGATCCGCAACGGGCGCTCGCTGAGCACCCGCTGCGCCGGCACGCTGCCGGCCATCGAGGCCAGCGGGATGACGGCAGCGCCGGCCGGCGCCTGGCCGGTCGTGCTGCTCATCGCAGCAGGTGCCTCTCGGTGTGCTCGATGAAGTCCAGCATGGAGCGGACGTCATCGCTGGCCTGTGCCTGCTCGGCCAGCTGCTGCTTGGCTTCGGCCAGCGGCAGGCCGGCCACGTACAGGGTGCGGTAGGCACGCTTGATGGCGGTGATGCGCTCGGCGTCGAAGCCGCGGCGCTTGAGGCCTTCGCTGTTGATGCCACGCGGGCGGCCCAGTGAATCGGTGCCGACCATGGTGAACGGCGGCACATCGCCGTTGGTCAGAGCGCCCATGCCGAGGAAGGCGTGGGCACCGATGCGGCAGAACTGGTGGGCACCGGCGAAGCCGCTGATGATCACGTAGTCGCCGACGGTGACATGCCCGGCCAGGGTGGTGTTGTTGGAGAACACGCAGAAGTTGCCGACGTGGCAGTCGTGGGCCACGTGCGTGTACGCCAGCATCCAGTTGTCGTCGCCGATGGTAGTGATGCCACCGCCGCCGCCGGTGCCGCGGTTGAGGGTGACGAACTCGCGGAACACGTTGCGGTCGCCGATCACCAGTTCGGTGCGTTCACCGGCGAACTTCTTGTCCTGCGGCTCGCCACCGACCGCGACGTGGCCGATGAAACGGTTGTCGCGGCCGATCCGGGTCGGGCCGTGGATGCTGCAGTGCGGACCGACCTCGGTGCCGGCGCCGATCTCGACGTCGGGACCGATGATCGTGAACGCGCCCACTCGGACGTCGTCGGCCAGTCGTGCTGACGGATCGATCACCGCGGTGGGATGGATCAGGGGAGCGCTATCGGTCATCTCGTTCCTCCGTACAGGGTCAATCGCGGGTGCCGGCGCACAGCACCTCGGCGCAGGCGACGACTTCACCGTCGACCTTGGCCACGCAGTCATACACGGCCATGTTGCGGATCACGCGCTTGATCTCGACGTGCATTTCCAGCACGTCGCCCGGCACCACCTGCTTGGTGAAGCGGGCCTTGTCGACCTTGACCATGTAGAACAGCTTGGACTGCGAATCGCGGCCCAGGGTGAGCTGGGTCAGCACGCCGCCGGCCTGGGCCATGGCTTCGATGATCAGCACGCCCGGCATGATCGGCTGGTTGGGGAAGTGGCCCTGGAAGAACGGCTCGTTGATGCTGACGTTCTTGGTGGCGACGATCTTGCGGGCTTCGTAGTCGATCGACAGCACTTTGTCGACCAGCAGGAACGGGTAGCGGTGCGGCAGCAGCGTCTGGATCTGTGCCATGTCCGGCAGGGTCTGGGGCTGGCTCATTCTTTCTCCTTGCTCACAGACAGGATGCGACGGGCCAGTGCATCAAGCTGCTTGAAGCGCGCGGCGTTCTTGCGCCACGTGCGGTTGTCGGTCAGGGGCGTTCCGGACGAGTATTCGCCCGGCTCGGTGATGGAGTTGCGGACCACCGACTTACCGGTGATCACGACCTTGTCGCAGATTTCCAGGTGGCCGACGACGCCCACGGCGCCGCCGAGCAGGCAGTAACGGCCGATCTTGGCGCTGCCGGCGATGCCGGTGCAGCCGGCGATGGCCGAGTGGGCGCCGATCTGCACGTTGTGCGCGATCTGCACCAGGTTGTCCAGGCGCACGTCTTCGGCCAGCACGGTGTCTTCCAGCGCACCGCGGTCGACGCAGGTATTGGCGCCGATCTCGCAGTCGTCGCCGATGCGCACGCCACCCAGCTGAGGCACCTTGATCCACTTGCCGGCGTCCATCGCCAGGCCGAAGCCATCGGCGCCGAGCACGGCACCGGGATGGATGCGCACGCGCTTGCCGAGCTTCACGCGGGTGACCAGGGTGACGCGGGCGATCAGTTCGCAGCCACTGTCGAGGGTGCAGTCTTCGCCGATGATGCTGCCGGCGCCGATGATGCAGTTCTCGCCGACCACGCTGCGCGCACCGATGGTGACGAACGGGCCGATGTGGGCGCTGGCGGCCACCTGGGCCTGCGGGTCGATGACCGCGCTGGGATGGATGCCCGGCTCACGGACCGGCGCGACGTCGAACAGCGCGGCGATCTTGGCGAAGGTGGTGTAGGGATCCTTGGCGACGAGCGCGGCGCCGGGGGCGGCCTCGGCGTCTTCGGCACGCAGGACCACCAGCGAGGCCTGGCTGTCGGCCAGCTGCGCGCGGTAGCGCGGGTTGGCAAGGAAGGTCAGCTGGCCGGCACCGGCATGGGCGAGGGTGGCCACGCCACGGATGGCGGTGGCGGGGTCGCCATGGACCTGCAGGCCGAACTGATCGGCGAGTTGCTGGGCGGTGTAGGTAGGAGTATTCACGGCGGGAGTTTAACGTGTGGAGCCAGTCCGGTCATGCGGGGGCTGAAGCGGCGCCTGCCTGATATCCCGGGGCGATGGCGCAGGGAGCTGCCCAGGACACGCCGTAAACCCATCCCTGGGGGCTCGATGGCGCCATCCATGGCGCCAACGGTCCTGGTCAGCCCCCTGCGCCATCACCAGATGGTTTCACGCGGCCGCGGGAAGAGGCGGCCAACATCCCTCCTGCAAAACGAAAACGCCGGGCAGAGCCCGGCGCTTCGTATCCCGTCTGGTGGAGAGCCCCCCTTCTGTTAAGGGGGGCGCGCCCCTGGGAATCGCAGGAGCGATTCCCAACGTTGCTATGCAACGGCCCGAAGGGCGCATGCCATGGATGGCATGCGTAACGGCGCGGGGGATAGGGAGCAGGATAGGCCCCGCGGTTTGCATCGCAAACCGTGGGAACGTTTGGGGGCCAGTTAGAACTGGCCACCAAACGTAAATTGCAGGCGTTCGATTTCGTCGCCGTCCTTCTTCTTCAGCGGGAACGCGTAGCTGATCGAGATCGGGCCGACCGGGGCGCGCCACAGCAGGGCCACACCGGTGGACACGCGCAGTTCGTTGGCCTTGAAGTTCTTGGTGCCGTTGTAGACGTTACCGAAGTCCAGGAAGGCCGACACGCGTGCCGACGGGCTGTCGAACAGGCGCGGGAAGTACGCTTCGACCGAACCGACGGTCTTCACCGAGCCACCGAGCGGCTGGCCGTTCGGGTAACCCGAGGTCACCTCGCGCGGGCCGAGGGTGTTGTCTTCGAAGCCGCGCACCGAATTGGTGCCGCCGGCGTAGAAGTTCTCGTAGAACGGCAGGCCGGTGCCGGTCACCGTCTTGATGTAATCCGAGGAGGCCGGGGTGCAGTCCACGGTCTGGGTCGGGTTCGGATTGTCGGTGGTCGGCGGGGTGTAGCAGATGTTGCGGGTGTAATCCTTGCCGTAGCTGTCGCCGTAGCCGATTTCCGCACGGGTGTTGATCACCAGCGATGGCATGATCGGCCAGTACTTGCTGATCTGATAGTTCAGCTTGAAGTACTCGACGGTCGAACCCGGCAGGGTGGTTTCCAGGCCGATGCGCTGGTAGGTACCGCGGGTCGGCATGAAGTAATCGTTGCGCGAATCGCGTGCCCAGCCCAGTTCGGTGCGCCAGGCGTGGAACGTGCGCGTGCCGATGGCATTGATGTAGTCGATGATCGACTGGGGGGTAGCGTTGGCGTACGTCGAAATCTGGTTGCTGTCGATGCCGAACATCAGCGAAACGCTGTCGGTCTCGGTCAGCGGCACGCCGAACACCACCTGCGCCGAACCATTGGTGCTGTTGTACTGCGCGGTGTTGAAGTCGGAGTAATCCAGTTCGCGCCAGGACAGGTTGTAGCCCAGCGACACGCCGTCATCGGTGAAGTACGGGTTGGTGTAGCTGAAGCCGTAGCGCTGCAGGTAGCTGCTGCGCGAGGCTTCCACCGACACGCGGTTGCCGCCGCCGAGGAAGTTGTTCTGCGACAGCTGCACCGAGGTGGTCATGCCGTAGGACTGCGAGTAGCCCAGGCCGAACACGAAGCTGCCCGAGGTGGTTTCCTTGACGTTGTAGACCACGTCGACCTGGTCGTTGCTGCCACTGACCGGCGGGGTTTCAACGTCCACCGACTCGAAGTAGCCCAAGCGCTGCAGGCGGATCTTGGAACGGTCGATCGCGGCCTGCGAGTACCAGCTGTTCTCGAACTGGCGCATTTCGCGACGCATCACTTCGTCGGAGGTGCGGGTGTTGCCCTTGAAGATGATCCGGCGCACCGACACGCGCGGGCCGGGGACGACCTGCATGTTCACCGCGACGGTCTGCTCGGCACGGTTGGTGGTCGGGATCGGGTTCACCTTGGCGAACGCGTAGCCGATGTTGGACAGCGAATTGGTGATCGCGTCGGAGCTGAACTCCAGCAGCGCACGCGAGAACGTGTCGCCGGCGCGCTGCACGACCATGCGCTCGACATCTTCCTGCGGCAGGACGGTGTCGCCGCTGACCTTGATCTCGGAGATCTTGTACTGGTTGCCTTCGGTCACGCCGGCCGTCACGAACATGTCGCGCTTGTCCGGGCTGATCGAGACCTGGGTCGAGTCGATGCTGAAGTCGACGTAGCCGCGGTCCAGGTACCAGGAGTTCAGCTTTTCCAGGTCACCGGACAGCTTCTCCTTGGAGTACTGGTCATCGCGGCGGTACCACGACGCCCAGTTGTGCTCCTTGGATTCCCAGGTTTCCAGGATGTCCTCGCTGGCGTACTTCTCGGTACCGACCAGGTTGACGTGCTGGATCTTGGCGGCCTTGCCTTCCTTGATCGCGATGGCGATGTCCACGCGGTTGCGGTCCAGCGGGCTCACCGTCGGGGTGATCTCGACGTTGTACTTGCCACGGTCGTTGTACTGGCGGCGCAGTTCCTGCGTCACGCGGTCCAGGCTCAGGCGGTCGAAGGTGCCGCCCTCGGTCAGGCCGATGTCGGACAGGCCCTTGAGCAGCTGGTCGGACTTGATGTCCTTGTTGCCGGTCACGGTCAGCTTGTTGATCGCCGGGCGTTCCTTGACGGTCACGACCAGGATGTTGCCCTGGCGATCCAGCTGCACGTCTTCGAAGAAGCCGGTCTTGTAGAGGGCGCGGATGGTCTCGCCGACCTTGCTGTCGGTGACCGTCTCGCCACGTTCCACCGGCAGGTAGGTGAACACCGTACCCGAACTGATGCGCTGCAGGCCGTCGACGCGGATGTCGCTGACAGTGAAGGGCTCGGCTGCCTGGGCCAGGGCGGGAGCGCCGGTGACGGCGGCGAGGGCGAGGGCCAGCAGGCGGCGATTGGGGAGTCGCGTCATGTCACGTCCGGTAGGAAGGTCGATTTCATTGGTACGGGATGCCGGCGCTGTAGACGCCAAAAACGTGGAAAAGTTCATCGCGGGACCAGGCCGAGGATGTCGTTGTAGAACGCCAGCCCCATCAGCCCGGCCAGCAACGCAAGGCCGATGTACTGACCTGCGGCGATGGCACGCTCGCTCAGCGGGCTGCCCTTGACCAACTCGATAAGGTAATACAGCAGGTGCCCGCCGTCCAAGATGGGAATCGGCAGCAGGTTGATGATGCACAGACTCAGCGACAGCAGCGCAAGGAACTGCAGGAACCAATCGAGGCCGCGTTTGGCCGAAACATTGGCCACGCGGGCGATGGTGACCGGGCCGGAAACGTTCTGCAGCGAGGCTTTGCCGGTGACGATGCGGGCCATCATGCCCAGCGAATCGGAGGCCAGTCGGCCGGTTTCGCGCACGGCCACGGTCACCGCATCGAGCGGCCCGTAGCGCATCAGGGTGTCGTAGGCGGGGCTGAACGCGCCGGAGAAGCCCACGCCGATCTGCCAGACCGGCTTGCCCTGGCCGTCCTTGCCCGCGCGCGGGGTCACTTCCAGCGCCAGGCGCTCGCCACCGCGCAGCACTTCGATCATGCCCGGGCCACCACGGCGGCCCAGTTCCTGGATCTGCGCGCTGACCTGGTCGGCGCCTTCGATGCGCTGGCCATCGATGGCCACGATCAGGTCACCCGGCTGCAGCAGGCCGGCCACGGCCGAATCGGCGGTCAGGCTGTCCACCTGCGCCGGCTGCAGCGATGCCTGCCACTGCAGGCCGGCCAGGCTCGGCACGCGGCGTTCATCGAAGCCGGCCGGCAGCTGCGACAGCGGCAGCGTGCGGTTGCGCACCTGGTCGCTGCTGTCCAGCACCTCCAGGGTCACGTCACGCCGGTCCATCGCCGCCGCGGTCAGGGCCATGCTGGCATCGCCCAGGGTGACCACGTCGCGGTCGTCCACGCGCAGCACGCGGTCGCCGCTGGCCAGGCCGGCGCTGGCGGCGATGCCGGTGGTGCGGCCGATGGTGGCCGAATAATCCTGCTTGCCGATCACGAACATCGCCCACAGCAGCAGGATGCACAGCAGCAGGTTGGCGATGGGGCCGGCGGCAACGATCGCGATGCGCTGCCAGACGGTCTTGTGGTTGAAGGCCTGCCCGCGCTCATGCGGGTGCACCTCGACCTCGCGCTCGTCGAGGAACTTCACATACCCGCCCAGCGGCAGGGCGGCGATGGCGAACTCGGTGCCGTGCTTGTCGCGGCGCGACCACAGCGGGCGGCCGAAGCCGACCGAGAAGCGCAGCACCTTCACCCCACAGAGGCGGCCCACCGCGTAGTGCCCGAATTCGTGGAAGGTGACCAGCAGTCCGAGGCTGACGATCATCCACCAGACCGATCCGATGAAGTCAGTCATGCAGGCTCACGGTGGCGGGCAATGGCAGCGGCGTCATGCGGTATGGGCGTGGCGTTCAGGCGGCGTCGATGGCGTTCAGGGTCAACTGGCGGGCCCGCTGGTCGGCGGACAACAGGCCGTCCAGTGTATCGGCTGCTTCGGTCGGCAGTGTTGAAAGAGCGTTAGCAACCAGCGCGGGAATGCTCAGGAAACCGATCCGGCCCTGAAGAAACGCTGAAACGGCCTCTTCATTGGCCGCGTTCAGCACCGCCGGAGCGGTGCCGCCGGCCTGCATCGCCTGCCAGGCCAGGGCCAGACAGGGGAAGGCCTCGGTATCGGGGGCTTCAAAATCGAGCCGGCCCTGGGCCAGCAGGTCCAGCCCGGACACGCCCGATTCGATGCGCTGCGGCCAGCCCAGGCCCACGGCCAGGGTGGTGCGCATGTCCGGCAGGCCCAGCTGGGCCAGGGTCGAGCCGTCGACGAACTCGACCAGCGAATGGACCAGGCTCTGCGGGTGGACCAGCACCTCGATGCGCTCGCCGGGCACCTTGAACAGGTGGTGCGCCTCGATCACTTCCAGGCCTTTGTTCATCAACGTCGCCGAATCGACCGAGATCTTCGGGCCCATGGACCACTTCGGGTGGGCAACAGCCTGGGCCGGAGTCACCTGTTCCAGTTCGGCGCGGCTGCGGCCACGGAACGGGCCGCCCGAGGCGGTCAGCAGGATCCGGCGCACGCCGGCCCCGTCCAGGCTGGCATCGCGCGAGCGCAGGCACTGGAAAATCGCGCTGTGCTCGCTGTCGATCGGGATGATCTCGGCGCCGGCACGCTCGGCGGTGCGGGTCAGCAGTTCGCCGGCCAGCACCAGCGATTCCTTGTTGGCCAGCAGGATGCGCTTGCCGGCGGCGGCAGCGGCCAGGGTCGAGGACAGGCCGGCGGCGCCGACGATGGCGGCCACCACGGTGTCGCAGGCATCGCTGGCGGCCAGCTGGTCCAGGGCGGCAGCGCCGGCGTGGGCCTCGGTGGCCAGACCCGCGTCGCGCAGGCCGTCGCGCAGCTCGGTGTACAGGCTGTCATCGGCGATGACCGCGTGCGCGGGCCGGTGCTGGCGGCACAGCGCCAGCAGCGCCTGCACCTGGCGGCCGGCGGCGAGCACGGTGGCCTGGTAGCGCTGCGGGTGGCGGGCGATCACGTCCAGCGTGGAGGCGCCAATCGAGCCGGTGGCGCCGAACACGGCGACCCGGCGCAGGTCTGCAACAGCATCCATGGTCAGAATCCGAAGATTTCCTTGCCCAGCGCGAACACCGGCAGGGCAGCCAGCACACCGTCGACGCGGTCCAGCACGCCGCCGTGGCCAGGAATGAGGTGGCCCGAATCCTTGGCGCCGGCATGGCGCTTGATCAGGCTTTCGTACAGGTCGCCCAGCACCGAGGCGAACACGGCCACCACCGAGGTGACCAGCAGGCCCGGCAGGTGCGCGACGTCCACGCCGGCCAGCCAGCCCAGGCCGACGGCCACGGCGACACCGGCCAGCAGGCCGCCGAACAGGCCTTCCCAGGTCTTGTTGGGGCTGATGCGCGGGGCCAGCTTGTGCCTGCCGAAGTGGCGGCCGGCGAAATAGGCACCCGAATCGGCGGCCCACACCAGCGCCAGCGCGGCCAGCAGCCACAGGTGGCCGTTGTGGCCCGGCGGATCGCCGCCGGCATGGATCAGCACCAGCGAGGCCCACGCCGGGACGATGGCGAGGGTGCCGGCCAGCAGCTTGAAGATGCGGGCGGGACTGCCCGGCTGCGCGCCGAAGGTGAAGAAGCGCAGCCAGACCAGGGCGGCCAGCCACCAGGCCACGCCAACCAGGGTCGCCAGCTGGAACAGCACCAGCGAACTGCCATCGGCCCAGACCATCAGCACCATCAGTAGCAGGTTCAGCACCAGCAGCACGGTACGGGCGAGGGTATCTTCGATGCCGGCCAGCTTCAGCCATTCCCACAGGCCGATCAGGAACACGGCGGCGGCGGCGGCAGCCAGCCACTGGGTAGGCAGCAGCAGGATCGCGGCAATGGCCACCGGCGCCATGATCAGCGCGGCGAGAACTCGGGTCTTGGTCATGGGCTGGGCGTCTCGGTGGCCAGGGCGGCGATCTGGGCGCTGGTCAGGCCGAAGCGGCGTTCACGGCCGGCGTAGGCGTCCAGCGCCTGCTGCAGCTGCTCGGAATCAAAGTCCGGCCACAGCGCCTCGGTGAACCACAGCTCGGTATACGCCAGCTGCCACAGCAGGAAGTTGCTGATGCGGGTATCGCCACCGGTGCGGATGAACAGGTCCGGCGGCGGCAGGTCGGCCAGGGCGACCTGGCGGCCCAGCAGCGATTCGTCGATCTGCTCGGGCAGCAGCCGGCCGGCAGCCACTTCCGCGGCCAGCGCACGGGCGGCGCGGGCGATGTCCTGGCGGCCACCGTAGCTGGCGGCGATCGACAGGGTCAGCGTGGTGTTGTCGGCGGTGCGCTGTTCGGCCAGCTGCATGCGACTGACCAGCCCGGCGCCGAAGCGCTCGCGTTCGCCGATGAAGCGCACGCGTACGCCACGGCGATGCAGCTCGTCCACTTCACGGTCGAGGGCGCCGAGGAACAGCTTCATCAGGGCATCGACTTCTTCCTGCGGGCGGCCCCAGTTCTCGCTGGAGAACGCGAACAGGGTCAGCGCCGGAATGCCCAGTTCAAGGCAACGGTCGATGGTGCGGTTGACCGCGCGCGCCCCGGCACGGTGGCCGATCACGCGCGGGCGGCGGCGCTGCTGTGCCCAGCGCCCGTTGCCATCCATGATGATGGCGACGTGGCGGGGCAGGGCGGCCGGCAACGGAGGCGGGACTGAAGGCATCGACTTCAGACCGACAACAGTTCCTTTTCCTTGTCGGCGACGACCTTGTCGACGTCCTTGATGCTGCTGTCAGTCAGCTTCTGGATGTCGTCTTCGCCGCGCTTCTTCTCGTCCTCGCTGATCGCCTTGTCCTTGACCAGCTTGGCCACTTCCTTGTTGGCGTCCTGACGGATGTTGCGGATGGCGATCTTGGCGCCTTCGCCCTCCTTCTGCACCTGCTTGGCCAGCTCCTTGCGGCGCTCTTCGGTCGGCGGCGGCATGTTGATGCGGATGGCCGCGCCCAGCGTGTTCGGGGTGAACTCGTGGTTGTACAGGCCCTTCTCGATTTCCTTGATCATGCTCTTGTCGAAGGGCGTGACCAGCAGCGAGTGGGCATCGGCGTTGGAGATCGACGCGACCTGGTTCAGCGGGGTGCTGGCGTTGCCGTAGGCATTGACCGTGACGCGGTCCAGCAGGGCGGGAGTGGCACGCCCGGTGCGGATCGAGGTGAGGGTGTGCTTCAGAGCGTCGATGCTCTTGGCCATGCGCGTCTGCGCGTTGTTCTTGATGTCGTTGAGCATCGCCCGGGTCCTGGATGTAACTGGAATCGGGCGATTATAGGCGAATACGGGACGCTGACGGGCCTGGATCGGCCCGCAGCACGCCTGCCGCTCAGGCTCAGGCCGGATCGCGGCCCTGGACCAGGGTGCCGATGTTGGCGCCGCCGAGGATCTTCAGCAGCTCGCCCGGCTGGCCCATGTCAAACACGCGCATCGGCAGGTCGCTGTCACGGGCCAGGGCGAAGGCCGCGGTATCCATGACTTCCAGGCCGCGGCGGATCACTTCGTCGTAGCTCAGGCTGTCGAAGCGGATCGCATCGTTGTGCTTGTTCGGGTCCTTGTCGTACACGCCATCGACCTTGGTGGCCTTCAGCAGCAGGTCCGCGCCGATCTCGATCGCGCGCAGGGCAGCGCCCGAGTCGGTGGTGAAGAACGGGCTGCCGACGCCGGCGGCGAAGATCACCAGGCGGCCCTTTTCCAGGTGGCGGATGGCGCGGCGGCGGATGTAGTCCTCGCACACGTCGTTGATCTTGATGGCGCTCATCACGCGGGCCTTGGCGCCGAGCTTCTCCAGCGCGTCCTGCATGGCCAGGGCGTTGATGACCGTGGCCAGCATGCCCATCTGGTCGCCGGTGACGCGGTCCATGCCGCCTGCGGCCAGGCCGGCGCCGCGGAAGATGTTGCCGCCGCCGATCACCAGCGCCACTTCGGCGCCCGCCTGCTGGGCCTCGATCACTTCACGGGCCAGGCGGTTGATGATCTTCGGGTCGATGCCGTAGTCCTCATCTCCCATCAGCGCCTCCCCGGACAGTTTCAGAAGGATGCGGCGATAGGCGAGCTTGGACATATGGACCTCGTGAGCGTGGAAATCGCGGGGGATTCTACGCGCATGCGGCGCGCGGCCAAAGCATTTTGTGCACTGCGGCGCAGAAGGCCGCACTGCCCCGTTCAGCCGGGGCAGCGGGTTCAGCCCAGTTCGGCGCCTGCGGTGGCAGACAGCTCATCATGCCCCAGTTCGCCGGGCGAGCGCGCGATGACGCGGTTACGGCCCAGGTTCTTGGAACGGTACAGCACGTCATCGGCCGCCCGCAGCAGGTCCTGCACGCCGGCAAAGCGCTCGTAACCGCCCTGGGTGGCCACGCCGGCGGAGAAGGTCACGAACAGCGGCCCGCCCTCCAGCTCGACCATCGGGGTGGAGACGATGCTGGCCAGCACGCGGCGGATGACGTCCAGGGCCGTCGCTTCGCTGGTGTTCGGCAGCAGCGCCACGAATTCCTCGCCGCCGAAGCGGGCCACGGTGTCGCTGTTGCGCAGCTGGCCCTGCAGCTTGCTGGCGAACACGCGCAGCACCTCGTCACCGGTCAGGTGGCCGTGGGCATCGTTGATCTTCTTGAAATCGTCCAGGTCGATGAAGGCCACCGACAGCGGCCAGCCATGCCGGCCGGCGCGCTGGAACTCCTGGTCGAGCACGGTTTCCAGCTGGCGGCGGTTGAGCACGCCGGTGAGGGCGTCACGGTGGGCCTGGTCGGCCAGGCGCTTGGCCCGCGCCTCGAATTCGTCGGCGCGGCGGCGCGCCTGCTCGGCATCCTGCATTTCGCGCAGGTTGCGCAGGGTGGTCAGTTCCTGCGCGTGGTCGATCAGCTCGCGCACGCGGGAGGGCGAGCTGAGGCCGGTCTCGAACAGGCTGGCGATGTCCGGCAGCGCGTCGCTGATGCGCGCCAGCACCTGGTCGAAGCCCGCGCTGTCCAGCTGCAGGCGCTCGTGGACCTCGTGCAGGGCGCGTTCGCGCGCGCCGTCGGCATCCTCGTCCAGCCAGATGTCGGCGACCGCGCCTGAGAGCTGTACGCAGGCCTGGAACGCATTATCGGTGGTGGGCTCGGACTCGCTCAGGCGGATGCTGTCCACCAGGTATCGCGGCAGGCCCCACTGTTCGGCCACCCAGGCGCCGACGTCGGCGTGGGTGCAGCCCAGTTCCTCGCGTTCGCGGGCGAGCAGGTCCAGGTTGCCGCCGGCTTCGCGCAGCAGGGGCAGGTAGCGCTCGGATTCGGCCTGGGCCAGGCACAGCACGCCCATGTCCTGCAGCAGTCCGGCCAGCATCAGCTCTTCCAGCCGGCGCAGGCCGCGGGCCTGGCCCAGCTGGCTGGCGGCCAGGGCGCTGAGGATGCTGCGCTTCCAGGCGCGCTGGCGCAGGTCGTGGTCTGCGCCGCTGCCACCGGTCAGGCCCTGGGTGACGGTGAAGCCCAGCGCCAGGCTGATGGTGGCGTTGAGGCCGAGCATGGTCAGTGCCTGGCCGAGGTTCTCGATGCGGCGCCGGCTGGCATACAGCGGCGAGTTGGCGATGCGCAGCATGCGAGCGCTCAGCGCCATGTCGATGGCGATGATGTCGGCGGCGGTGGCGATGTCCGCTTCCGGGTCCTGGGCCAGTTCGATGATGCGCAGGGCAATACCGGGAGGCGAGGGCAGGTTGCGGCACAGCGCCAGGGCAGCAGTCAGCTCAGGAGGCATGTCGGATCGTTCAATTCCATTAGGACAAGAATACCTAGGGATACATCACAGTCTGCGACTTCTGTTCCTGTTATGCGATTGCGTATTCCCCTGTGTCGAGTATCGGCTTGAATGGCGGATAACGCAAAGATCCTTGTTCTGGATGTGCGCACCCGCGATGCCCACCCACAGCGGGCTGGGGTGGGCCCACCAGCGGTGCGCACCCACAGGTCTACAGGCCCACGGGCATAAAAAAAGAGCCGCGGTTTCCCGCGGCTCCTTCTGGTCGTTTCGCAGCCGGTGGGCTGGAATCAGACCTGCATCGCCTTGGCAACTTCGGCGGCGTAGTCTTCCACCACCTTCTCGATGCCTTCACCGACGACCAGCAGCTGGAAGCCAGCCACGTCGGCGCCGGCGGCCTTGACCACCTGCTCGACGGTGGTGTCGCCCAGCACGTAGGTCTGGCCGTACAGGGTCACTTCGCTGACGATCTTGTTGATCTTGCCGGCGATGATCTTTTCCAGGATGTCGGCCGGCTTGGACTTGTCCTTCTCGGACATCTTGGCCAGTTCGATTTCCTTTTCCTTTTCCACGAACTCGGCCGGCACATCGGCAGCCTTGTTGTGCGGCGGCTTCAGCGCAGCCACGTGCATGGCCAGGCCGCGGGCCAGCTCGACGTCGCCGCCGATCAGGTCAACCAGCACGCCGACCTTGCCGTTGGTGTGGACGTAGGCACCGACGTTGCCGGTGGTGTCGACCTTGACCAGGCGACGGATCTGGATGTTTTCACCCAGCTTCTGGATCGCGGTGGCGCGGGCTTCTTCGACGGTTTCGCCGGAGGCCAGCTTGGCGGTCTTCAGGGCTTCGGCGTCAACGGCGCCCGATGCCAGGGCGGCAGCGGCGACGGAATCGACGAAGTTCTTGAAGTTGACGTCGTTGGCAACGAAGTCGGTTTCCGAGTTGATCTCGACCAGCACGGCCTTGCCGCCGTCCTGGGCCAGGCCCAGACGGCCTTCAGCGGCCACGCGGTCAGCCTTCTTGTCGGCCTTGGCGGCGCCCGACTTGCGCAGGGCTTCAGCAGCGGCGTTGATGTCGCCGCCGGCTTCGGTCAGCGCCTTCTTGCATTCCATCATGCCGGCGCCGGTGCGCTCGCGCAGTTCCTTGACCAGGGAAGCAGTGATTTCCACGGGATTACCTCACGAAAGAAAGGGGTTGGGCCGGCATGGTGGCCGGCCCGTGTGACAGTGTCCGGTCGCCGCGCCAGTGGCAGCGGTCAGGACAGGTGGGCGCAGGGCGCCCACCGGGGGCCTGGATCAGGCCTGGGCTTCGCCCTTGTCAGCAGCAGCCTTCTTGGCCGGTGCGCGACGGGCCGGCTTGCCTTCTTCGGCAGCAGCGGCGTCGGCGAACTCTTCTTCACGCACCGAAGCAGCGTGCGGAGCAGCAGCCTTGCCTTCCAGCACGGCGTCGGCAGCGGCGCGGGCGTACAGCTGCACAGCGCGGATGGCGTCGTCGTTGCCCGGGATCGCGTAGTCGACCAGTTCCGGGTTGTAGTTGGTGTCGACCACGGCGATGACCGGGATGCCCAGCTTCTTGGCTTCCTTGATCGCGATGTCTTCGTGGCCGATGTCGATCACGAAGATGGCGTCCGGCAGACGGTTCATGTCCTTGATGCCGCCCAGCGAGGCTTCCAGCTTGTCGCGCTCGCGACGCAGGCCCAGCACTTCGTGCTTGACCAGCTTCTCGAAGGTGCCGTCGGATTCACCGGCTTCCAGTTCCTTCAGGCGGGCAACCGACTGCTTGACGGTACGGAAGTTGGTCAGGGTGCCGCCCAGCCAACGCTGGTTCATGAACGGCATGCCGCAACGCTCGGCTTCTTCACGGATGGTTTCGCGGGCGCTGCGCTTGGTGCCCAGGAACAGGACGGTGCCGCGCTTCTGGGCAACCGACGAGATGAAGTTCATCGCGTCGTTGAACAGCGGGACGGTCTTTTCCAGGTTGATGATGTGGATCTTGCCGCGGGCGCCGAAGATGTACGGAGCCATCTTGGGGTTCCAGTAGCGGGTCTGGTGGCCGAAGTGGACGCCGGCTTCCAGCATCTGACGCATGGTGACCTGGGGCATTGCAATACTCCTGATGGGGAACCGGCGATTCCGCCCGCGGGATAGGTATGCGGGACGCGTGGAAGCGCTGATGGTTCCGGGGTTGGGCTTCCCTGTTGCCTCCGTGGCCGAACTCCTTGCGGAGCACCCCGGCACGGATGGGGGCAACAAGTGTGGATTCGCCGATGACGTACGGCGTGGACGGTGTTCCGCGCACAGGGCGGCAGGACATCCGGCGGATTATAGTCCGGACAGGGCCGCTGGCGCAATGGCAGGGGTGGGCGCGAGGACGGCCTCGCTGCCATCGGCCAGCCGGGCGCGGAACCGGCCGCCGGCATAGCCGCCGTCCCGCGGGGGCAGCAGCCAGCTGCTTCCGCTGCCGGCCAGCACATAGCCGGCCAGCCCGGGCAGCAGGAGATGGTCGTGCCCCTGCGCATCGATGAAGCTCAGGTCAGCCAGCCAGCCGTGCGTGCAGGTTGCCGCCATTGTAGAGCCTCAGCCGCGCGGGCTGCCCCGGCCGGGCCTGCAGGGTGGCCTGCAGCGCCAGCGGCCGGGCCGGGGCCTCCGGCTGCAGGAAAACGGGCAGGGAATGGCGCTCGGCGCGGCCAGGCGGTGCCCCGGCCTGCGGCGCGATCAGCAGCCGGTAGGCGCGCTCGTCCCGGTCCGGTGCCGGGCCCAGCCGCACGATCCGCAGGCGTTGCCGTTGGCCCGGGGCGATGCGCAGCTGCGCCGGGCTCACCGCGAGATCGTCGGCCGGCTGCAGGGTGTCGCCCTGGCCCGGCTGGTCCCAGCGGTAGACCGTGGCATGCCCGGTCCATTCGGTGGTCTCGTCGTTGATCAGCCACAGCGCGTCGTTGCTGTCTCCGGCCGGGAGTTCAACGCCATGCCGGGACAGCTGCAGCGCCTGGGCCGGGGCGGCCAGCAGCACGCACAGCAGCATCAGCAGCGTGACCCGTCCCATCAGTAGGTGATCGTCACAACGCCGGGCACCGCGTCACCTTCCTGCGGTGGTGGACTGAGCGCCTGGATCTGCTCCGCCCGCCCGCCGGCGGAATCGCTGCGCTGGAGCGGCGGCTGTGCCGTGCCCGGTGCATGGATGCGAAGGGTTACCGCCACGCCCGCCTGCGCAGGGACCGGATCGACGCCGGCGGCGTCGGACAGGGCAGCGTCGCTGGCTGCGGCGGCAAACGCGGTCAGGGCGGCACAGGCCAGGGAGATCAGGCGCGGAAGGGACATGGGCGGCACCGGGGCAATGCAGTCGGTATCGGCGCCGCCGCCCAGGTCTGAAGCCCGTCGTGCCGCCTCAATAGGTAATGGTGACGGTGATGGTGTCCGAATAGGCGCCAGGCGGTGTCGACGTGCCCGCCGCAGGGGGCACGCGGCCATAGATGGTCAGGTTCTGCGCTGCGCCGGTGCCCGTGCCGCTGGCCGTGGTGCTGTTCAGCACGTTGCCCCAGCGCTGGGTGCGTGCCGCGTCGCGGTAAAGCTCGTAGGGCAGCAGGGCGCCGCTGCTGCCGACCCGCATTCGCCGGTTGCCGGATCCATCGGCATGGGTGCCGTTGTCCAGCCCGATCTGGAACGGGCTGCGGTTGACGCAGGTCAGGCTGAAGACGGCGGTGCGGTCGATGTTCGCGACAACCGTGCCGGTGTTCACGCCGAAATTCATTGGCGCGGTCACATAGGCGCCGCAAGCCGGGTTGACCGTCGCCGTGGCGGTCAGGGTCATGGCCGCCGCCTGCAGGTTCGAATTGCCGGTCACCGCAGGGGGTATCTGCAGGCAGGAGGTAGGGAAGGGCGGGGTGCCCAGCAGCGGCTCGTTGTAGGCGTACTGGAAGGTGGCGGCCAGGGCGCTGCTGAACGCGCCTGCCGACAGCACCTGGTTGGCGGGGTAGCGCCCGTACAAGGTGAATGAGGCGGTGCCGGAGCCGCCCAGCAAGGGCACCGGATACTGCATCTGGTAACTCACCCAGGTCGGGCTGGTCGCTGCGCTGCTGCCGATCACCGCGGTCCGCGCTGCATCGCTGTAGATCTGGTAATTCAGCCGGTCGCCGAAGCTGTTGGCCATCGTGCGCCACGGAGAAATGGCGGTACCACCGCTCCCCGCCGGCAGCCCCAGGCAGAAGGTCACGCGCGCATTGGCGAGCAGTGCGACCGCGCCGGTGGTGCAGGTCACGCTGAAGGTGGTGCTGGTATCGACCAGCCCATTGGACACCGGGCCGAAAGCCAGGGTCGGGCTGGACAGCGTGCAGGTGGTGGCCCCGCGCGCCGGGAACGCCAGCGTGGCCAGGCCGCACAACAGCAACAGCAGCAGCACGCGGCTCACGGCGCAGGCTCCGGCAGGCAGCGCAGCGGCGGCGAGCGGCGCGAGGTGTTGGCCGGCATCTGCACATGGCAGCGTCCGCGTTCGCTTTCGACCAGCAGCCGCGGCGGCTCGCCGGTGAACTCAACCCAAGCCTGGCCATCGTGGCCCACCACGGTCGGGGTGGCGCCCGCGCCGCTGATCCGCGCGCCCAGTGGCAGCGGCTGGCCGTGTTCGTCGAGCAGGGTCAGCATCGCGCCGCGGCTGTGCACCAGCTTGAAATCCACCCGCATGCCGGCGCCCTGGCGCGGGGTGGCAAAGGTCTCCACCCGTTCGGCACGCATGTCCGCCGGAAGGTCGAGGGTGTCGATGCCCAACCGGTCGCGTTGCCAGGACAGCAGCGGCGTCACCAGCAACAGCCCGTTGCGGTTGGTCACCCCGACCGGCCGGTTTTCCAGCGTGACCGGGATGCCCGGCCGACCGGTGGACACCACCGCGAATGCGTCGGGGACCTCGCGGGCCGCAAACACGCTGCCCGCCATCCACACCAGGCTGCCACTGGCGTTGCCATAGGCGAAGGTCTGGCCGGCATCGCGGGACAGCCCGGCAGAGTAGCGGCCGTGGCTGCCCAGCGCGCCGATTTCCGCCAGCCCGCCGTCGTCGCGCGCCTGCAGGCGCCAGCCCGGCCCGCTGCGGCTGCCATCGCCGGCTACGGGTCGCATCACTTCGGCACTGGCGCGGTCGACGTCGCCATTGCGCTGCACCGCCAGCGTGGCCTGGCGGTCCTCGCCCAGGCGGGTGCCCAGTGACAGGTAGATGCTGCGGTTCTGCCGCTGGTCGATGTCCTGGGTGGCGGACAGGTACGCATTCCAGCGGCCGAAGCTGCGCGACCAGAACAGGCTGAGGTAGCGCGTGCGGGTGTAGGGCAGGCCGGGATCGGGTGCCGGTTGCGGTGCAGCCAGCACCGGCAACGCCTGGTCCAGTCTCAGGTAGCTCAGGCTGACCGTGCCCAGCCGCTGCAGATCCACGCCGAAGCTGGCCTGCTCGCTGACGCGCGGTGGCAGGCTGTCCTGCAGGCTGCCCAGGTCGCGGTAGTCGCCGGAGGTGCGGCGGCTGGCCAGGTTCACGTTGAACCGGCGGTTGTTCCAGTTGTAGCCCATTCCGTACTGCCGGCCCCGGCGCTGGCCATCCTGGCTTTCGCTCCAGTTGGCACTGAGCACGCCCCTGCCCAGCAGCCACGCCCCGCCCAGGCCCGCATTGAGGACGCCGCCACCGCCTTCGGCATGGGCTTCGAGGGTGAACTGGTTGTTGATGCCGCGCCGCAGGGTGGCGCTGGCGACCGTGTCGCTGTCGTAGCGGAACGAATGGATGCCGAAGTCGCGGCGCAGGCGGCCGATGCCGGCGGACCAGTCGGACAGCCCGGCGGCCAGCAGCTGCTGGGTGCCATAGAACGAAAAGTCCAGCGTCTGCATGCGGCCGAACGCATCGGTGACCACCACCTGCGCCGTGCCGGTGCCGCTGATGCCCGGCTGCGTCGCAAGCTGGAAGGGGCCGACGGGAACCTGCCCGCCGTACTGGCGCAGGCCATCGACGTACAGCTCGACGTTGGAGGGAACCACCGCTTCACCCAGGAACGAGGGGGTAGGGGTGAGGACACGGTAGGGCTGCAGCCCGTAATTGCGCCCGATCTGGATGCCGGCCATGCGGGCCGGGCGCGACCACTCGAGGAATCCGCTGTAGAAGTCGCCCACGGTCAGGCTGAGGGCCTGGTCCGGAAGATCCAGGCGCCAGTTCGTGTCCAGCCTGACGGATTCGTGCTGCCAGCCTTCACCGGGCAGCTGGTAGGTGCGCATCAGGCCGGTGCTGCGCAGGCTGCCGCGGCCGACGCCGAAGAGGCGCACGTCGGTATTGAGGCTGAGATTGCCCAGTCCGTCGCTGTGGCTGGCATAGACGTCGTAGTTCAACGCCATGCCGGGAGACGACTGCGCGGCCGGAGTACCCTGTTCGCTGCGCCCCAGCCGGGCGGTGGGCAGCTGCAGCAGGTTCAGCGGAACCTGCAGGTCCAGGATCTGCAGGCCGGCGTCGTAGTGCACGACAACGCCGGCGATCTGGTCCAGGTAGACCGGGCTCTCGCCCTGCACGGGGAAGCCGAGCTGGCGCAGGGTCGCCGCCGGTGCCTGCAACCGTCCGCCCAGCTCATCGAAACGCAGCAGCCCGCGCGGCGCCTGGTTCAGGGTGGTTTCCAGGTAAAGCGCCTGGCTGGCGGTCAGCGGCGTGGGGGGCGGCAACAGCGCATCGGCAGCAACGTCCATGGCCTCGGCGCCCGCATCACGGGCCAGCGCCTGCCCTGAAAGCGACACCATGCCGCTGCAGCAGGCCAGCACGCAGGCCTCAGCGAGCCGGCGGCGTGGCGGGCAATGGCGTCGGCTCCGAGCCACCGTTGATCCTCGCGCTGAAGGTGCCGCCCTGCAGCTGCGCAGGCGGCGGCTGCAAGGGCCAGCGCATGGTCTGGCCTGGCAGCACGTATCCCACCAGCCCATCCATCACCGGCGTGCGGCGGCCGGCCACGACCAGGCCGAGATCGGCGATCTGGGCCTGGCCCTGGCCGCTGTTGCTGACCTCCAGCTGCGCCTGCGCCGTGCCGTCCTGCACCAGCCGTGCGGACAGCAGGGGCGCGGGCGGCTTGCCGGCAGGCTGCACCACGACGGGAATCGAATAGCGCAGGACGAACTGCATGCCCTGCCGCGTGGGGTCGTAGGCGGGGATTTCATCGACGATCACGCGGTACGCCTGCTGCGTGGCGGGTGCGGTTTCGTCTGCCCGCACCAGTCGGATCAGCTGGCGCTGGCCGGCGGCCAGCGCCTGCATCGGTGGGCTGGCAAGCAGCGCCTCGGTCGGCGTCAACTGGTCACGGCCGTCTGCCTGCTGCCACTGGAAGACGCGCACCTGCACCTGCACCGTTTCGGTGCCGCTGTTGCTGATCCACAGCGCCTCGGCGTTCTGCTGCGGCCGCAGTTCGAACTGGGTGGGAGACACCTGCAGGCTGGCGGCCAGGCAGGTGCTCGCGGGCAGGGCCAAAGCAGCCCACGCCAGCATCCGCAGCCAGCGGTCGGTACGCAGCACCATCAGCGCCACCTCAATAGGTGATCGTGGCGGTGATGGTGTCCTGGTAGGCGCCCGGAGCGGCGTTGTTGACGCTCGGGTTGGCCACCTGGCCGTAGACCTGGTAGACCTGGTTGGCGCCCGTGCCGGTCGCTGCCTGGGTGTTGGTTCCGGTGGTGGAGCCCCAGACGACGCTGTGGCCGGCGTCCTGGTACAGCTGGTAGCCGACGAAGTTGTTGGCGGTCACCCCGGTATCGGTGTTGCGCATGCGTCGCGTGGTCACATCGGCTGCGGTACCGGCATTGAGGCCGGCGTTGAGCGCGATCGTGTAGGGGGTGGTCACGCTGCACTGGGCGGTCAGCGTGCCCTGGGCATTGAGCGGGGTGGTGGAGCTGGCATCTGCGGCGCCGAAGTTGACGTTGGTCGCGGCCGCTGCGGTGATCGTGCAGGCCTTGTTGATCGTCAGCAGGACGTTGAAGGTCGTGGTGTCGGCAGCCGTTGCGGGGCCGGCCAGGAGCAGGGCCACAGCCCAGGTGAGCGGGGAACGGACTGCAGATCGCATGGACAACCTCCCTGACCCGAGGGTCTGTTGAACAGGAAGGTGGGGCACGTTCTGAGCCGCGTTGACGACGGCCCCGTTCAGCCTAGGCCGGGTAAGTGTCTGTATTCAGTGATATTTGCGTCTGACAAAGCGCGGGGTGGGTCACGTTTTCACGGTCCTTGCCGGATCCGTGCATCGTCAGTACGCCCAGTTGGGTGGCGTTCGTTCAGATTGCGGCCGGATCGGCGATAATGGGTGCCATGAGCGTGAATCTGAAAACCCCGCAGGAAATCGAGGCGATGCGCATCGCCGGCCGCCTGGCCAGCGAAGTGCTCGACATCGTCACCCCCCACGTCAAGCCCGGTGTCACCACCGAGGAGCTGGACCGCATCTGCCACGACCACATCGTGAACGTGCAGGGCGCCACGCCGGCCAACGTCGGCTACCGCGGCTTCCCCAAGAGCGTGTGCACCTCGGTCAACAATGTCATCTGCCACGGCATCCCCAGCGAAGGGAAGGTGCTCAAGGACGGCGACATCATCAACATCGACGTCACCGTCATCAAGGACGGCTGGCACGGCGATACCAGCCGCATGTACTTCGTCGGCACGCCGTCGGTGATGGCCCGCCGCCTGGTCGAAGCCACCTACGAAGCGATGTGGCGCGGCATCCGCGCGGTGCGTCCGGGCGCGACCCTGGGCGACATCGGCCATGCCATCCAGAGCTATGCCGAAGGCGAGCGTTTCAGCGTGGTGCGCGAGTACTGCGGCCACGGCATCGGCAAGGTCTACCACGATGAGCCGCAGGTGGTGCATTACGGCCGCCCGGGCCAGGGCCTGGTGCTGCAGCCGGGCATGACCTTCACCATCGAGCCGATGATCAACGAGGGCACCCGCTACAACAAGGTGCTGCCGGACGGCTGGACCGTGGTGACCAAGGACCGCAAGCTGTCGGCGCAGTGGGAGCACATGATCGCGGTCACCGAGACCGGCGTGGACGTGCTGACCCTGTCGCCGGGCGAATCGCAGGTCTCCTGACGATGCTGCCGGCGGGTTCACTGCTGGACGCGCCGGCCGATTCGCTCGAGGATCCCGAATGGGCGTCTGCCGCACGGCAGGCGCTGCAGCAGGCCGATGCGCGCCTGTACCGACGCTTCGACCAGGGCGACAACATCGAGCGCCTGATCGCGCTGCGCGCGCGCGCAGCCGACCATCTGATCCGCCTGGCCTGGCAGCGCTGCGTGCCGGCCGGCAGCGGGTTGTCGGTGTTCGCGGTGGGTGGCTACGGCCGCGGTGAACTGTTCCCGCGCTCGGACATCGACCTGCTGGTGTTCGGTGATGCGCCTGCGCAGCTGGCCCATGAGGCCGGACTGTCGCGCCTGTTCGCACTCCTGTGGGACTGCGGCCTGGCGGTCAGCCATGCCGTGCGTTCGGCGGCGCAGTGCCGCGAGGCTGCCGCCGACCAGACCGTGCTGACCGCACTGATCGAAGCCCGCCCGATCGTGGCCGACGATGCGGCCCGGCGCGCGCTGCGCGGGGCCATCGACGACCGCGAACTGTGGCCGGCACGCACCTTCTTCCTGGCCAAGCTGGAAGAGCTGCGCAACCGCCACCAGCGCTTCGGCGATACCGCCGACAACCTGGAGCCGGACCTGAAGGACGGCCCCGGCGGCCTGCGCGACCTCAACACGCTGGGCTGGATGGCGCTGCGCGCCTTCGGCGTGCGTGACCTGGAAGCGCTGGTCGGACTGGGCCACCTGGGCGCCGATGAAGCGGCCGCACTGAAGCGCGAGCGCGCGGTGCTGGCACGCCTGCGTTTCGGCCTGCACCTGGTGGCGCGCCGCCCGGAAGAGCGCCTGCGCTTTGATTACCAGAAGACCCTGGCCGCGCGCCTGGGCTTCGAAGACGACGCTGAGAACCTGGGCGTCGAGAAGATGATGCAGGGCTTCTACCGCGCCGCCCTGGTGGTGCGCCGGATCAGCGACCGCCTGCTGCAGCGCTTCGAGGAACAGTTCGATGGCGAGGCGCAGCCTGAACCCCTCACCGTGGGCTTTTCGCTGCGCCGCGGCTATCTGGCCGCCAACGATACCGAGTGGCCGTGCGGTGACGTCGGCCAGGTATTCGCCCTGTTCGCCAGCTGGGCCAACAACCCGCAGATTCGCGGCCTGCATTCGCTGACCGCACGCGCGCTGGCCGAGGCGCTGCCGCTGCTGCCGGCCTACGACCGCGCCGATGCCAATGCCCGCGAACAGTTCATGGCCCTGCTGCGCGGCCAGCGTCCGGTCGACACGCTGTCACGCATGGCGCGGCTGGGCGTACTCGGGCAGTGGATTCCCGCCTTCGCCCAGGTCAGCGGGCGCATGCAGTTCGACCTGTTCCATGTGTACACGGTCGACCAGCACACGCTGATGGTCCTGCGCAACATCGGCCTGTTCGCCAGCAGCCGTGCCGACGAACGCTTCTCGATCGCCCACGAAGTCTGGCCGCGCCTGCGCAAGCCCGAACTTCTGCTGCTGGCCGGCCTGTTCCATGACATCGCCAAGGGCCGCGGCGGCGACCATTCCGAACTGGGGGCGGTGGACGCGCGTGCGTTCTGCCACGCCCATGCGCTGAGCGGCAGCGATACCGAACTGGTAGCCTGGCTGGTGGAGCAGCACCTGCGCATGTCGGTGACCGCGCAGAAGCAGGACATCGCCGATCCGGTGGTGATCCATCGCTTCGCTACCCTGGTCGGCAGCCGCGACCGCCTGGACTACCTGTACCTGCTGACCTGCGCCGACATCGCCGGCACCAGCCCCAAGCTGTGGAACGCGTGGAAGGACCGGCTGCTGGCCGATCTGTACTTCGCCACCCGGCGCGCGCTGCGCGATGGATTGGAGCACCCGATGCCGGCCGCCGAACGCGTGGCCGAGGCGCGCGACAGCGTGCGCGCGCTGGTGCGCGAGCAGGGCTACGACGATGCCACCATCGACCGACAGTTCGCGGTGATGCCCGACGAGGGCTTCATGCGCCTGCGCCCGGAACAGCTGGCCTGGCAGGCCTCGGCGCTGGTACCGATCAAGCAGGGCCACACCCTGGTGAAGGTGCGCCGGATCAGCGTGGACGACCCTGCGCTGGAAGTGTTCGTGCACTCGCCCGACCGCGATGGCCTGTTCGCTGCGATCGTGATGACCCTGGACCGCAAGGGCTACGGCATCCATCGCGCACGCGTGCTGGATGGCCCGTCGGACACCATCTTCGATACCTTCGAAGTGAGCCCGGCCGACACCTTCGCCGATGGCAGCAGCGCCAACCTGGAGGCCGCGCTGCGCGAAGCGCTGGGTGGTGACCTGACCCTGCTGCGCCCGTCGCGGCGTGTGGTGCCCCGCCAGCTGCGCCACTTCCGTTTCGCCCCGCGCATCGAGTTCCGCGATGAACCCGGCGCGACCCGATTCGCCCTGGTCGCACCCGACCGCCCCGGCCTGCTGGCCGACGTGGCGTTCGTGCTGCGCAACCAGGGCCTGCGCGTGCATGACGCGCGCATTGCCACGTTCGGCGAACGCGCCGAAGACACCTTCGTGATCAGTGACGAACACGACCTCCCCCTGACCGAACCCGCCCGGCAGCAGCTGCATGACGCAATGCTGGCCTGCCTGGACCCTGATCGAAACGCCGGAGACCCCACCTGATGGCCACCAAGCCTGTAAAGAAAGTTCCACAACAGCCGAAGGCTGGTCAGACTGCTGCGACCGCCAAGAGCGCAGCGGCGAAGAAGACTGCCGCACCGAAGAAGGCCGCCCCGGCCAAGGCACCGGTGAAGAAGGCCGCTGTTGCGAAGAAGCCGGTCGCGAAGAAGGCCCCGGCCAAGAGCGCTGAAGCCGCACGCGCCGAAACCATCGCCCGCAAGTCGCTGCGCAAGCCGCCGGTGCCGGGCGTGGAAGAACTGAAGTTCGGCATCGAAAGCGCCTTCGAGCGCCGCGCCACGCTGACCCTGCACGAGCTGGAAGGGTCCACCCGTCCGCTGGTCAACCGCGTGATCGATGGCCTGGAAACCGGCGAATTCCGCGTCGCCGAGCCGGACGGCCACGGTGGCTGGAAGGTCAACGAGTGGCTGAAGAAGGCCGTGCTGCTGTACTTCCGTGTCAACGACATGGCCGTGGTCGACGCGCGCCCGGCGCCGTTCTGGGACAAGGTCGAATCGCGCTTTGCCGGCTATGACGAAGCGAAGTTCCGTCGCGGCGGCGTGCGCGTGGTGCCGGGTGCGATCGCCCGTCGCGGCACCTACTTCGGCAAGGACGTGGTGCTGATGCCGAGCTTCACCAACATCGGCGCCTACGTCGGCGAAGGCACCATGGTCGATACCTGGGCCACCGTCGGTTCCTGCGCGCAGATCGGCCAGCACTGCCACCTGTCCGGCGGCGCCGGCATCGGCGGCGTGCTTGAGCCGCTGCAGGCCAGCCCGACCATCATCGAAGACCACTGCTTCATCGGTGCGCGTTCGGAAGTGGTGGAAGGCGTGGTCGTCGGCCACCACAGCGTGATCGGCATGGGCGTGTTCCTCAGCCAGAGCACCCGCATCTACAACCGCGCCACCGGCGAGATCACCTACGGCTACATCCCGCCGTACAGCGTGGTGGTGTCCGGCTCGCTGCCGAGCAAGGACGGCACCCACTCGCTGTACTGCGCGGTGATCGTCAAGCAGGTCGATGCCAAGACCCGCAGCAAGACCAGCGTGAACGACCTGCTGCGCGGCCTGGCCGACTGAAGGTGACTGCGCCGGAGGACCTGGCGCCGTCGGCGATCTACCGGCATCCGTCCGACAGCCTGTTCGGACGGGTGCTGCCGCGCCTGTTGCATGCCCCAGGGTGGACCCGGCTGCGCCGCGCGCTGTCGCGGCGCTGGCCGATGCCCATGCTGGCCAGTGACGTGCGCGATGTGGTCTACGTGAGCTGGTGGGTGGATGTGCGGCACGCGCCGCCGCCGCCCCCCGGCCATCATTACGTCGTGCATGAAGGGCGCACGCCCTACACGATCCTCAGCTACCGCCACGGCCACTTCGGCCCGCGTGCGGCCGGACCGCTGCGTGCGCTGATGCCCTCGCCACGGCAGAGCAACTGGCGCTGGTACCTGCGTCGCGACGACGCTGCGCAGGGAGCGCCGGTGGTGCTGTTCGACCGCAACGTGATGGACCAGCTGGCCTTCGTGGCCGGCGCGCGCGCGTTCAGCGATGCCATGCAGCCGCATCTGTCCACGCGCTTCGAGCATGTGGTGCGCGCCGATGGCGGTGGACACACCCTGATCGAAGGCGGGCAGGGCAGTGCCCCGGGCCTGCACCTGCAGTAGCGCGCGGCCGAAGGTCCTGCGGCTGATGCATGGACCGCCGCTTTCGGCGGGCATCCGGACCTGCTGCGTTTCCTGACCTGCCAGGACGAGGCCATTGCCCGCACCTGCGACCAGCGCTGGGCCAGCACCCGCATCGATCTGCCGGTGGACATCACCCAGCTGCACGCTGCAGCTGCAGGGCGAGCCAAATTGCCCGCGCCTGCAGGCGATGGGCGTGGACCTGGCCGAGGGGCTGGCCCTGCGCCTGCCAGCGGTGCCGTTCCGGGTCGTGTCCGAGCGCCTGTTGTGAGATTCTGGCCCTCTGTTTTCCTGCATCACAGATGGCCATGAGCACCACTGTCTACGGTTTGAAGAACTGCGATACCTGCAAGAAGGCGACCAAGTGGCTGGACCGCTTCGGCGTGCCGTACACCTTCGTCGACTACCGCGACAACAAACCCAGCCCGGAAACCCTGCTGGAGTGGGCCGCGCAGCTGGGCGGCCTGGCCGCGATGGTCAACAAGTCGTCCACCACCTGGCGGCAGCTGCCGGACAACCGCAAGGCGGCTGATTCGGATGCCGAGTGGAAACTGCTGCTGCGCGAATACCCGCAGCTGATCAAGCGCCCTGTCGTGGTGACCGCCGACGGCACGGTCAGCCAGGGCTTCAGTGACAACGGCTTCAAGGCACGCTTCGGCGTGGGTGGCGCGTGAGCGCCGTCCTCGGCCTGACCTGCGACCTGATCGCGCGGCCGTCGGTGACGCCGGATGATGCGGGCTGCCAGGCGCTGCTGTCCGTGCGCCTGCAGCAGGCTGGTTTCCAGTGCGAACATCTGCGCCTGGGCGAGGTCGACAACCTGTGGGCGACCCACGGCAGCGGCGCACCGGTGCTGGTGCTGCTGGGCCACACCGACGTGGTGCCGCCGGGCCCGCGCGAGGCGTGGCAGAGCGATCCGTTCACCCCGGAGATCCGCGACGGCGTGCTGTACGGCCGTGGCACCGCCGACATGAAGGGCAGCGTGGCGGCCTTCGTCATCGCCGCCGAGCAGTTCGTGGCCGCGCATCCTGACCATGCCGGCACGCTGGCCGTGCTGCTCACCAGCGACGAGGAAGGCGATGCCATCGACGGCGTGCGCCATGTCGCGCGCCTGTTCTCCGAGCGTGGCCAGCGCATCGACTGGTGCATCACCGGCGAGCCTTCGTCGACGGTGACGCTGGGCGACCTGCTGCGCGTCGGCCGCCGCGGCAGCCTGTCGGCCAAGCTGCGCGTGCAGGGCGTGCAGGGCCACGTGGCCTACCCGGACAAGGCGCGCAATCCGATCCACCAGGCGGCGCCGGCGCTGGCCGAACTGAGTGCGCGGCGCTGGGACGAGGGCTATGAGAGCTTCCCGCCGACCAGCCTGCAGATCTCCAACATCCATGCCGGCACCGGCGCCAACAACGTGATTCCCGGCGAGCTGGAGTTGGATTTCAACATCCGTTACAACCCGCACTGGGATGCGCCGAAGCTGGAAGCGGAGATCAGCGCGCTGCTGGACCGGCACGGCCTGCAGTACACGCTGAAGTGGCACCGCAGCGGGGAGCCGTTCTACACCCCGGAAGGCCCGCTGCGTGCGGCCGCGCGTGCGGTGCTGGCCGAACACATCGGCCGTGCCCCGGAAGAAAGCACCGGCGGTGGCACCTCCGATGCGCGCTTCATCGCACCGCTGGGTGCACAGTGCATCGAAGTGGGGCCGGTCAACGCCAGCATCCACCAGGTGGACGAGAACGTGCGCGTGGACGAGCTGGAGGCCCTGCCGGGCCTGTACCAGCGGCTGGTGGAGCGCCTGCTGGTGTAACCCCGCAATCCCGCCCGGGTGGGTGCCGACCGTTGGTCGGCACAGTGGCGACCCCGCAGTTGGTGGGTGCCGACCGTTGGTCGGCACAGTGGCGACCCCGCAGTTGGTGGGTGCCGACCGTTGGTCGGCACGGCTCCTGTGGTTGCCAACGCAACTGTTGCACGGCCCCAGAAACCGCGATACGGTCAGTGCCATGTCGATCCACCTGGCCACCGCCGTCAACAATTCCAACCGCAATAATCTGCGCGGGAATAACCGTGCGCGCAATCGTGCGCGGCCGATGCGGGACTGCGCCCTGGGTAGATAGAAGCAACATACGCCCGGACACCAGAAAACCCGCATCGGCCGATGCGGGTTTTTTTGTGCCCGGGCGCAGCCCTCCCGGGCCTGGTTGGCCGGTCGAACACCTTCCCCCCGTGTAATCCCCCACAACAGGAGCGCCACCCATGTGTTCGATCTTCGGAATCTTCGGCCTGCAGGCCGGTGACGATCTTCCCGCCCTGCGCCGCCACGCGCTGGAACTGTCGCAGCGCCAGCGCCACCGCGGCCCGGACTGGAGCGGCGTGTACCTGGACGAAGGCGCGCTGCTGGTCCACGAGCGCCTGGCCATCGTCGACCCGGCCGGCGGCTCGCAGCCGCTGCTGTCGGCCGACGGCCAGCTCGCCCTGGCGGTGAACGGCGAAATCTACAACCACCAGGCCCTGAAGGCCGCGCTGACCACCGCGTATGACTTCCAGACCGGTTCGGACTGCGAGGTGATCAACGCGCTGTACCGCCAGGGCGGCTCGCCGGCGCAGTGGCTGGAACAGCTCAACGGCATCTTCGCCTTCGCCCTGTGGGACCGGGATGCCGGCCGAGTGCTGGTCGCCCGCGATCCGGTCGGCGTGGTGCCGCTGTACTGGGGCCACGATGCGCAGGGGCGCCTGCGCGTGGCCTCGGAAATGAAGGCGCTGGTGGATTCCTGCGCCGACGTCGCGCAGTTCCCGCCGGGCCACTACTACGACAGCGCCAGCGGTGAGCTGGTGCGCTACTACCGGCAGCCGTGGCGCGAATACGCCGACGTGGAAGGCCGCCAGGCCGACCTGGCCGAACTGCGCCAGGCCTTCGAACAGGCGGTCGAGCGCCAGCTGATGAGCGACGTGCCGTACGGCGTGCTGCTGTCCGGTGGCCTGGATTCATCGCTGGTGGCCGCCGTGGCCGCGCGTTACGCACGCCGCCGCATCGAGGATGGCGGCCAGAGCGAAGCCTGGTGGCCGCGCCTGCACTCGTTCGCGATCGGGCTGAAGGGCTCTCCCGATCTGGCCGCTGCCGCCATCGCTGCCGAAGCGCTGGGCACCGTCCACCACGGTTTCGAATACAGCTTCGAGGAAGGCCTGGACGTGCTGCCGGAAGTGATCCGCCACATCGAAACCTACGACGTCACCACCATCCGTGCCTCCACGCCGATGTTCCTGCTGGCGCGCCGGATCAAGGCGATGGGCGTGAAGATGGTCCTGTCCGGCGAGGGCAGCGACGAGATCTTCGGTGGCTACCTGTACTTCCACAAGGCGCCGGATGCGCGCGAATTCCACCAGGAACTGGTGCGCAAGCTCGATGCCCTGCACAACTACGACTGCCTGCGTGCCAACAAGTCGATGATGGCCTGGGGCGTGGAGCCGCGCGTGCCGTTCCTCGACCGCGAGTTCCTCGACGTGGCGATGCGTTTCGATGCCGCGCACAAGATGGTCGGCGCCGGTTTCGGTGGCCGCCGCATCGAAAAGGCGGTGCTGCGCGAGGCCTTCGATGGCTACCTGCCCGACAGCATCCTGTGGCGGCAGAAGGAGCAGTTCAGCGATGGCGTCGGCTACGGCTGGATCGATGGCCTGAAGGCGCACGCCGAAGCGCAGGTGAGTGACCGCGTGCTGGCAGCGGCCGACAAGCGCTTCCCGCACAACCCGCCGCAGACCAAGGAGGCGTACTACTACCGCCACCTGTTCGAGCAGTTCTTCCCGAGCCGTGCCGCGGCCGAAACCGTGCCGGGTGGCAAGTCGATCGCCTGTTCCTCGCCGGCCGCGATCGCCTGGGATGCCAGCTTCGCCGCCGCCGCCGACCCGTCCGGCCGCGCCATCGCCGGCGTCCACGAGCAGGCCCTGGCCTGATCTTTCCGCCCGGGCCCGGCCCGCGCGACCCCGGGCCGGTTTGGGGGGGGGGGAGGCCACGCTGCGCCCCCGCCGCCGCCCGGTCCGGCGGCGCAACCCCGGGCGCCCAGGACCCGCCCGGGGCCTGTGCTGCCGCCGGGGCCGGCCCCGGCGATACCGGGGACGGGCCGCGCCGGGCCATGCCCGGCGACCCAGAACGACTTAATCCCCTCCGTCCCCTATTTTGTATCATCGGGCCCCTGCACATTGGGGAATGTTCATGGACGTACAGACCGGAGGCAGCGTGCCGCCGATGAAATGGGGTTGGCGTTACCTGGCGTGGGCGGCGGTTCCGCTGGCCGTCGGCCTGGCGCTGGCGCGCTATGCCGGGCCGGGCGTGCCGTCAGTGGCGGCCAAGGCCGAGGCCGTGGTCGGCAGTGACTGGGCCCACCACCTGGCATCGCCGCTGGGCCTGTTCCTGCTGCAGCTGCTGGTGCTGCTGCTGGTGGCCAAGGGCGCGGGTGCGCTGCTGAAGCATTTCGGCCAGCCGGCGGTGATCGGCGAGATGGCCGCTGGCCTGATGATGGGCCCCCTGGTGCTGGGCAGCCTGCTGCCGCAGCTGCACGAGGCCCTTTTCCCGGCCGCGTCGCTGGGGCCGCTGGGCATGCTCAGCCAGCTGGGCGTGCTGATGTTCCTGCTGGTGGCCGGTGCCGAGCTCGACCTGGGCGCGCTGCGTGGCCGCCGCAAATTCGCTTTCACCGTCAGCCATGCCGGCATCGCCGTGCCCTTCGTGCTGGGTGTGGGGCTGGCCATCTGGCTGTTTCCCGAGCACGGCCCGCAGGGTGTGGGCTTCACTGCCTTCGCGCTGTTCGTCGGCATTTCGATGAGCATCACCGCCTTCCCGGTGCTGCTGCGCATCCTTGCCGACCGTGGCATCACCCAGACCCCGCTGGGGCAGACCTCCATCGCCTGTGCGGCGCTGGGCGACGCCACGGCGTGGTGCATGCTGGCGCTGATCGTGGCCGCTGCGCAGGCGACCGGCTGGCTGTCGGCGAGCGTCAACCTGGTCTGCGTGGTGCTGTTCATCGCGCTGATGCTGGGGGCGGTGAAGCCGTGGCTCGCCCGCCAGCAGATCGCCCCCGGGCGCGAAGGGCGCTGGCTGCTCGGCATCCTGCTGCTGTCGCTGGCCAGCGCGCTGGTGACCGAAGTGCTGGGCATCCATACGCTGTTCGGCGCGTTCGCGGCCGGCGTGGCGGTGTCATCCAACGCGCAGCTGCGCGAGCTGCTGGTGGCCAAGGTCGAACCGTTCGCGGCGACCCTGCTGCTGCCGCTGTTCTTCGCGATGACCGGCCTGCGCATGCGCGCCGATGCATTGCAGACCAGCGACATCCTGCTGTGCGTGGTGGTCATCGTGGTGGCCACGGCCGGCAAGCTGCTGGGCACCTGGAGTGCGGCGCGCAGCACCGGCATGGAGAATCGTGAAGCCTGGCGCCTCGGCGTGCTGATGAACACCCGTGGCCTGATGGAGCTGATCGTGCTCAACCTGGGCTACGAGCTGGGCCTGCTGGGTGACCGCCTGTTCGCGGTGCTGGTGATCATGGCGCTGGTGACCACGGCGATGACCGGGCCGCTGTTGAACCTGATCGAACGCCGCAAGGCCTGATCCGGTAGCGGGGGGGGGGGGGGGGGGGGGGGGGGGGGGGCGCGCGGGGGGGGGGGTGGGGGGGCGGGGGGGGGGCCCCGCGCCGCTACCCTCTGAGCCTACGCTCGGCTTCGCGCCAGGGTTGCCGGCCAGCGGCCGGCACTACCTTGCTGGGACGAGCTTCAGCACATGCTCCGCCTTGCCCGGCAGGAACGGGGTCGGGCGCCCATGCACCCAGTCTTCGTGGCCGGCGCCCCAGTACGGCGACAGCGGGTGGCCACTCTGCCCACCCGGCATGTGCACGATGCCGTCGGCTTCATGGCCCGGCGAAACCACCATGCGCTGCGAGGCACCGAAGCTCGGGCCCTGCACGCGCGGCATGTCGCGGTCGCCAGGCAGCTGATCGGCCGGCATGCACAGCCAGCGGCGGGTGAAGGCGGGCAGGGCACGCGAGACCGGGTGGCAGATGTCGGCCACGTTGCGCTCGCCCCAGGTGCGCTGCTGCAGCGGCCCCTGCTTGTCCAGGTCGGCTTCCAGCGTATGCGCGGCCTTGGCCAGCAGTGCATCCCAGCTGTCCACGCCGGGCGGCAGCAGGTTGGCCGGGCGCTGCTGCAGCATCGGCCAGACCACGCCTTCCAGCTGCGCAAGCCGCGGCGGCAGGTAGTCTTCACCCAGGCGCGCCTTGGCCGGTGCCAGCAGCGCGCTTTCGATGGCATCGAGCACCTCGCCGCGGAAACCGCGCACGATGCGGTAGCTGGTTGAATTGGCCGAGGCACGCACGTCCCAGTGTTCGCTGGCGGCGGCCAGGCGCTTCAATGACGGGTCATCGCTGTGCTCGGCGGTTTCGTGCAGCAGCACCCACCAGCGCTGCAGGAACACCGCGCGGTCGTCGAGCTGGATCGCCAGCAGGTCGTGCTCGTCGAAGCGGTCCTGGGTGGCCAGCAGGTTGCGGATCTGCTGGCCGCGTGCGCCCAGGTCGTAGCCGGCGTTGCCGACCACGCCCAGCGTCGCGTCGTCGACGACGCGGCTGTTGGCAGTCCACAGGCGCTGCCCTGGCGGATCGATCAGCGCCGGCGCGGCATCGCTGCGGATCGGCCACGGCGCGCAGTCTGCGCTGTCCTGCAGGGTGTTGAAGCCCTGCGGGACGCAGCCGGGGCCGCGGTCCGGGCGCGCACCGACCAGGCGCCAGGCAATGCGCCCGCCGCGATCACCGATCACCAGGTTCTGTGCGGGAATGCCGGCATGGTCGGCGGTCTTCAGGGCCTGGCCGAGGTCACCGGCGCGTGCCATGTCGGCGAAGTCCATGCGCACCGCGCCGGGCAGGTGGGCGAGCCAGCGCAGGGCATCGCCGCTGCCATCGGCATGGGTGTGCAGGATCGGCCCCCACGCGGTTTCGCGCACCGGGAACAGCACATCGGGCCCGCCGGCCACGGCGATGCGCTCCTCGTGCACGGTCACCGGCGCATTCGCTGGTTCGCGGCGGAAATCGGCGGTGTCGATGTAGCTGTTGGTGAAGCCCCAGGCCACGTGCCCGTTGCTGCCGACGATGACCGCCGGCACGCCCGGCAGCGAGAAGCCGCTGACATCGACCTGGCCACCCGGTGCCTGCGGATCCGGATAGCGCAGGCGCACGCGGAACCACAGGCTGGGCGCACGCAGGGCCAGGTGCATGTCGTCGGCGATGATGGCGCGACCATCGGCGGTCAGCGCACCGGCCACGGCGAAGTTGTTGCTGCCGACCGCATCGGCTTCGGCGGCAGGCGCGGTGGGCGCGGCGGCCAGCGTGCGCAGGTCCAGCTGGGTGGCATCGGGCAGCACCGCATCGCCGCGCGGTTCGCCCTGCAGGGGCGCGTCCCAGCTGCTGCCGTCGTGGGCCAGCAGCGCATGCAGGGCCGGCGGCACCACGTCGCGGATGCGGCGCAGCGCCAGCTCGTTCTGGTTGCCCGGGTCCTGCAGGTCGGCATACATGGCCAGCCCGGCCAGCACGCTGTCGCTGGCCTGCCAGGGTGAAGGCGACTGCCGCAGCAGCAGGTAGGCCCAGGGCCGTACCGACAGATCGGCCAGGCCCGCGTTGACCCCGTCGACGTAGGCGCGCACGGCTTGCGGGTTGTCGCCCAGGGCCGTGTCCAGGTGCGCTTCGGTGCGCGCGCGCAGCCGGTGCACGCGCATGCGCTTGTCGGCGTCGATGGCCACCGGCCCGAACAGCGCCGACAGTTCGCCTGCGGCACTGCGGCGCATCAGGTCCATCTCGAAATAGCGCTCCTGCGCATGCACATGGCCGAGGGCACGCATGGCATCGGCCTGGCTGCCGGCGGTGATGGTGACCACCCCCAGCGCGTCGCGCTCGATGCTGACCGGCGCGGCCAGCCCGGGCAGGGCCTGTTCGCCCTCCAGTTCAGCCAGGCTGCCGCGCAGCAGCAGCCACAGGACCAGTGCGGTGACCAGCACGATGGCGATGAGTACAGCCAGTATCCAACGCCAGGCACGTCGCATTGCAGGTCCTTCCGGCACTCGTGGGGGGATTGTAGCCGCAGGCGCAACTGCGACTGATTCCGATTAGATCACCGTATTTTGAAATGCGGCACCCTATGCCGCATCGATCCACAGGAGCACCCCCATGAAAGGCAACCCGGACGTCATCGCCTGCCTGAAGGAACTGCTGCGCGGCGAGCTTGCTGCCCGCGACCAGTACTTCATCCATTCCCGCCGCTACGAGGACCAGGGCCTGTTCGCGCTGTACGAACGCCTGAACCACGAGATGGAAGAGGAGACCCAGCACGCCGACGCGCTGCTGCGCCGCATCCTGTTCCTTGGCGGCGACCCGGATATGCGCCCGCATGCCACCGAGCCGGGCAGGACCGTGGAGGAGATGCTGCAGAAGGATCTCGATACTGAATACGCGGTCCGTAACAATCTCGCCGCCGGCATGAAGCTGTGCGAGGAGAAGGGCGACTACGTGAGCCGCGACATGCTGCTGGCGCAGTTGAAGGACACCGAGGAAGACCACGCCTGGTGGCTGGAGCAGCAGCTCGGCCTGATCAAGCGCATCGGCCTGGAGCTGTACCAGCTGAGCAAGATCGACGGCAACGGCGCCCCGGCGCACTGAGCCGGCACCTCGAGCCGATCTGGTAGGGCCGACTGTTAGTCGGCCGCTTTTCGCAGAGCAGCCGACTGACAGTCGGCTCTACCAAGGGCCCGGAGCAGCCGACCAGCGGTCGGCTCTACCAGGCGCACCAAGCAACGTCGCCCGCCAGCACCGGAGCATCGCGAGCCAGCCTTCGCCAGCCAGCCGCTCCACCGCCCGCCAGCCGACAAACGAAAAAGCCGGGGAATCCCCGGCTTTTTCGTGTCCGGGGTCAGATCCGTTTTCAACGAAAACGGCTCTGACCCCCGTTCCCCGTCATTCCACCGACAACCCTTCCACCTTCTGCCAGCCGCGCGGCAGCAGGTGGCCGCGGGTGGCGCGGGCGCCGAGGTAGGCGTCGAGCTCGTTGAACTTCAGGCCCATGGTGCGCTGGCCGCTGCGCACCTGCAGGGTCTGCCCCGGGCTGATCGCTACGATCGCCACGACCCGCTCGGTGGCCAGCTTGGCCTTGGGGATCTCGATGATCTTGTTGCCCTTGCCCTTGTCCAGTTCCGGCAGGTCATTGGCGGCGATCGCCAGCAGGTTGCCCGAGCTGGTCACCGCCACGATGCGGTCGGTGGCCACGTTGGCCACGGCCGACGGGGTCAGCACCGAGGAACCGGACGACAGGTTCAGCATCGCCTTGCCGGCCTTGTTGCGGCCGATCAGGTTCTCGAAGCGGGTGACGAAGCCATAGCCGTGGGTCGAGGCCAGCACGAAGCGGGCGTCCGGTTCGGCGCTGGCCAGGGTCACGAAGCTGGTGCCCGGTGCCGGCGAGAAGCGGCCGGTCAGCGGTTCACCGTTGCCACGCGCCGAGGGCAGGGTATGCACCGGCGTCGAGTAGGCGCGGCCTTCGCTGTCCAGGAAGGCGACCTGCTGGGTGCTGCGCGCACGCACCGAACCCTGCAGGGCATCACCATCGCGGTAGGAGAGGGTGGCGGCATCGATGTCGTGGCCCTTGGCCGCGCGGATCCAGCCCTTCTCCGACAGCACGACGGTCATCGGCTCGCTCGGCACCAGCTCGGTCTCGTCGATGGCCTGCGCGGCCTGGCGCTGCACCAGCGGCGAACGGCGGGCGTCGCCGAACTTCTTGGCGTCGGCGGTCAGTTCGTCGCGGATCAGCTTCTTCAGCTTGGCCTTGCTGTCGAGGATGCCGAGGATCTTCTCGCGCTCCTTGGCCAGCTCGTCCTGCTCGCCGCGGATCTTCATCTCTTCCAGGCGGGCCAGCTGCTTCAGCTTGGTTTCCAGGATGTAGTCAGCCTGGTCTTCGGACAGGCCGAAGCGCGCGATCAGCGCTGCCTTCGGTTCGTCCTCGGTACGGATGATGTGGATCACCTCGTCCAGGTTGAGGAAGGCCACCAGCAGGCCTTCCAACAGGTGCAGGCGGCGCTCGACCTTCTGCAGGCGGTGCTGCAGGCGGCGGGTGACGGTGGTGCCGCGGAACGCCAGCCATTCGCTGAGCAGCATCTTCAGGTTCTTTACCTGCGGACGGCCGTCCAGCCCGATCACGTTGAGGTTGACGCGGTAGCTGCGCTCCATGTCCGTGGTCGCGAACAGGTGGCCCATCAGCTGGTCGGCGTCGACGCGGTTGGAGCGCGGCACCAGCACCACGCGCACCGGGTTGGCGTGGTCGGATTCATCGCGCACGTCTTCCAGCCACGGCAGCTTCTTGGCGCGCATCTGCGCGGCAATCTGCTCGATCACCTTCGACGGCGACACCTGGAACGGCAGCGCGGTGACCACCACGTTGTTCGCTTCCTTGGTGAAGGTCGCACGCGCACGCACGCTGCCGTTGCCGGTCTCGTACATCGTGCGCAGGTCGTTGGCCGGGGTGATGATCTCGGCGGTCGACGGATAGTCCGGGCCCTTCACGTGCTCGCACAGGTCGCGCACGCTGGCATCGGGATCGTCCAGCAGGTGCAACAGGGCGCTGACGATCTCGTTGAGGTTGTGCGGCGGCACGTCGGTGGCCATGCCCACGGCGATGCCGGTGGTGCCGTTCAGCAGCAGGTGCGGCAGGCGCGCCGGCATCCAGGTCGGTTCCCGCAGGGTGCCGTCGAAGTTCGGCGCCCAGTCGGTGGTGCCCTGGCCCAGCTCGCCCAGCAGCACTTCGGCGATCGGGGTCAGCTTGGATTCGGTGTAGCGCATCGCCGCGAACGACTTCGGGTCGTCGCTGGAGCCGAAGTTGCCCTGGCCCTCGATCAGCGGGTAGCGGTAGGAGAACGGCTGTGCCATCAGCACCAGCGCCTCGTAGCACGCGCTGTCGCCATGCGGGTGGTATTTACCGATCACGTCACCGACGGTGCGCGCGGACTTCTTCGGCTTGGACGCGGCATTCAGGCCAAGCTCGCTCATCGAATAGATGATGCGGCGCTGCACCGGCTTCAGGCCGTCGCCGATGAACGGCAGGGCACGGTCGAGCACCACGTACATCGAATAGTCGAGGTAGGCGCGTTCGGCGTACTCGCGCAGCGGCAGTTGTTCGAAACCGTGGAAAACGGGGCGGGCAGGTTCGGTCATGCGGCGTTGTTACCTATGTCGGGAGGCGAAGACGGCGGTCGGCGCTCTCAATGCACTGATTATCCGGATGCGGCGGGGGATGCCAAGCCACGTGCGGGATCCAGCCCCGGTTCCAGGCCGTGGCCGACCCGCGCCAGATAGCGCCCGGGCGGCAGGCCGAAGTGGCGGCGGAACACGGTAACGAAGGCGCTGGCGCTGCTGAAGCCCAGTGCGTGGGCGATATCGGCGACGCTGCGACCCTCGCTGAGCTGGCGCAGGGCCTCGGCCAGGCGGGCCTGCTGCCGCCACTGGGCAAAGCTGAGGGTGGTCTCGTCGCGGAAGTGGCGGGTCAGGCTGCGCGGCGACAGGCCGGCCCAGTGCGCCCATTCGGCCAGGCTGCGCTCGTCGGAGGGCTCGGCCAGCAGCTGCGAGGCGATCTTCAGCAGGCGGCGGTCGCGCGGCATCGGCAGGTGCATGCGCTGGCGCGGCGCGGTGCGGATCTCGTCGCGCATGACGCTGAGGATGTGCTCGCGGTCGTCGCTGAGGATGTAGTCCAGCGGCCATTCGCAGATGCGCTCGGCCACCGCCTGGGCCAGCTTGGACAGCCCCAGCACGCAGGGGTCGGAGGGCAGCCCGGCGCAGGCCGGCGCAGCCAGGGCCATGCCCCAGCCACGCATCGGGCCGTCCAGGCTGACCGTATGCGGTTCCAGCGGCGGCATCCAGCCGGCCGAGCCCGGTGCCAGCGACCAGGTGCCGTGCGAGGTGCGGGTAGTCAGCAGGCCGCGTTCGACGTAGATCAGCTGGGCGCGGGCGTGATGGTGCCAGTCCACTTCACGGGCCAGGCCCTGCGGGCTGTCGAAGCGGAAACCGATGACCGGCGGGCCATCGTTGCGCTCGAACCAGTCCATGGCCACCTCGCGGAGCAGGGTGGGCGGGCCGGGTTCACCTGCCGTCATGACCAGCGGGGGTGGCTGGAATGTGACATTCATTGGCTGGATTGTACTACCGGGCCAGTTCCGGGGGCCATTAAGGTAGCGCCTTCACTGATCGAGCCCGTTGCTGCAACACAGCATTCGATGCCAGATCGAATATTTCCATTGAGAAATATTTTTTTTGGAAGAAAATGCTCCCCCATGATCTGTCCGTCCTCCAACCCCCCCAGCTTCGGCCTGCTGCTGCGCCAGGTGCGCGACGGCCTGGTGCGCCAGCTCGATGCGTCCATGGCCGAAGAAGACCTCGGCATCGGCTTCACCCATTACATCGGCCTGAAGCTGCTGGCCCGCATGGCCCCGTGCACCGCCAACGAACTGGCCCAGGCCGTCGACCAGGTGCCCAGCGCGGTGACCCGCCTGCTGGACAAGCTGGAAGCCCTGGGCTGCGTGCGCCGCGAGCCGCACAGCCAGGACCGGCGGGCCCTGCAGATCGTTCTGACCGATGAAGGCCGTGCCCTCTGGGCGCGGCTGCAGAAGCGCGGCGACGCGGTGATGGACTTCGCCCTGCGGGACCTGTCCGCCGACGAACGCACGCTGTTGCTGTCCCTCCTGACCCGAATCCGCGATTCCCTGACGACCCCATGAACCCGATCCCGCATCCCACTCTCCGCCGGTCCGGGCGCGCGCTGCTGGTTTCAGCGCTGGCCCTGGCCCTGGCCGCCTGCGCCAGCAGCCGTGGCCTGAACCCGCAGGGCCACGTGCTCGACGTGGACAGCCTGCACAGCGAGCGCACGCTGGCCGACAGCGACCTGAGCGCCACTGGCTTCCCGGCCCAGGACTGGTGGAAGGCGCTGGGCGATCCCCAGCTCGACGCCCTCATCAGTGAAGGCCTGGCCGGCCACCCCAGCCTGGACGCGGCCGATGCGCGCCTGCGCCAGGCCCAGTCGCAGGTCGGCACCAGCCGTGCCGAGCGCCTGCCCAGCCTGTCGGTGTCCGGTGGCTACACCGGCCTGCGCCTGCCCGAATCCATGCTCGGCGACGAGCTGGGCGGCCGCTACGGCGGCAGCAGCCAGGTCGCCTTCAACTTCAGCTACGGCGTTGACCTGTGGGGCGGCAAGCGCGCTGCCTGGGAAGCCGCCGTTGACGGCGCCCACGCGGCCACCGTGGATGCGCAGGCCGCACGCCTGAACCTGTCCGCCGGCATTGCCCAGGCCTACACCGAACTGGCCTATGCCTGGCAGCTCAACGACGTGGCCGAGCAGGAGCTGACGCGCTCGCAGAAGTCGCTGGAGCTGACCCGCCAGCGCCGCAGCGCCGGCATCGACAGCGACCTGCAGGTGCGCCAGTCCGAAGCCCGCGTGCCGGCCGCGCAGCAGCAGCTGCTGGCCGCGCAGCAGCGCATCGACGCCGCCCGCACCGCACTGGCCGCGCTGGTCGGCAAGGGCCCGGACCGTGGCCTGTCGATCGAACGCCCGCAGGCGCTGAACCCGCTGGCCCTGCAGCTGCCGGGCGTGCTGCCCAGCGAACTGCTCGGCCGTCGTCCGGACATCGTCGCCGCGCGCTGGCGCGTGGAAGCGGCCGAAAAGCAGATCAAGGTCGCCAAGACCAAGTTCTACCCGAGCTTCAACCTGACCGCGCTGGCCGGCGTGGTCGCCCCGAACGTGGGCGACCTGCTGAAGAGCAGCTCCACCTTTGCCTACATCGGCCCGGCGCTGAGCCTGCCGATCTTCGAAGGCGGCAAGCTGCGCGCCAACCTGGACAACACCGACGCGCAGTACGACCTGGCGGTGGCCAACTACAACCAGTCTGTGCTGGACGCGCTGCGCGACGTGGCCGACCAGGTCAACGCGGTGCGTTCGCTGGCCCAGCAGGCGCAGGCACAGCAGCAGGCGGTGGACACCGCCCACGCGGCCTTCGACCTGGCCCAGCAGCGCTACCGCGCCGGCATCGGCAGCTACCTGGACGTGCTCAGCGCGCAGTCCATCCTGCTGCAGTCGCAGCAGCAGCTGGCCGGCCTGCAGTCGCAGCAGGTGCAGACCTCGGTGCGCCTGAGCAAGGCATTGGGTGGTGGTTTCCAGCCCAGTGACACCGACGCCGCACCGATCGCCTCCCATTCCGATTCCTCGCATTCCTGAAGACCCACGCCATGAGCCAGACCCAAGACACCGCGGCCCCGGCCGCTCCCAACCGCCGCGGCAAGCTGCTGCGCGGCCTGTTCGTCATCGTCGTGCTGCTGCTTGCCGCACTGGCGCTGTGGTACTTCATGTTCGGCCGTTGGTTCGAAGAAACCGACGATGCCTACGTGCAGGGCAACCAGGTGCAGATCACCCCGCTGGTGGCCGGCACCGTGGTCGCCATCAACGTCGATGACGGCATGCGCGTCGAGCGTGGCCAGCTGCTGGTGCAGCTGGACCCGGCCGACACCTCCGTCGCCCTGCAGCAGGCCGAAGCCAACCTGGCCAAGACCGTGCGCCAGACCCGCGGCCTGTACCGCAGCGTGGAGGGCGCGCAGGCTGACCTGAACGCCCGCCAGGTGAGCCTGAAGCGCGTGCGCGAAGACTTCGCCCGCCGCAAGGACCTGGCCGCCACCGGCGCCATCTCCAACGAAGAACTGGCCCACGCCCGCGACGAGCTGGCCGCAGCCGAAGCCGCCGTGGCCGGTTCGCGCGAGACCGTCGAGCGCAACCGCGCGCTGGTCGATGACACCGTCATCGCCACCCAGCCGGACGTGCTGGCCGCCGCCGCACAGCTGCGCCAGGCCTTCCTCAACAATGCCCGCGCCGGCATCGTCGCGCCGGTCACCGGCTATGTCGCCCGTCGTTCGGTGCAGGTTGGCCAGCGCGTGCAGCCGGGCAATGCCCTGATGGCCGTGGTGCCGACCGAACAGATGTGGGTGGAAGCCAACTTCAAGGAAACCCAGCTGCGCCACATGCGCCTGGGCCAGGAAGTGGAGCTGAAGTCGGACCTGTACGCCGGTGACGTGAAGTACAAGGGCCGCATCCAGAGCCTGGGCCTGGGCACCGGTTCGGCGTTCTCGCTTCTGCCGGCGCAGAACGCCAGCGGCAACTGGATCAAGATCGTGCAGCGCGTTCCGGTGCGCATCGCCATCGATGCCAAGCAGCTGGCCGAACATCCGCTGCGCATCGGCCTGTCGATGAAGGCCGAAGTGAGCCTGCGCGACCAGAAGGGTGAAGTGCTGCCGACCGCCGCCGCCAAGGGCACGGTGTTCGACACCGATGTGTATGCCAAGCAGCTGCATGATGCCGACGAGGTGATCCACACGATCATCGAAGGCAACCTGCCGCAGCAGGCCAACGCGGGCTGAGGTCGACATGTCCGCACAAGCTCCAGCGGCGCCCGGCACTCCGGGCGCACCGGCGGCGCCGGGTGCGGCCTCCGGGTTCCTGCCGCCCAGCGTGGCCCTGTGCACCGTCGGCCTGGCGATGGCCTCGTTCATGCAGGTGCTCGATACCACCATCGCCAACGTCTCGCTGCCGACCATCGCCGGTAACCTCGGCGCCAGTTCGCAGCAGGCGACCTGGGTCATCACCTCGTTCGCGGTCAGCACGGCCATCGCGCTGCCGCTGACCGGCTGGCTCAGCCGTCGCTTCGGCGAACGCAAGCTGTTCATCTGGGCCACCCTGGCCTTCGTCATCACCTCGCTGCTGTGCGGCCTTGCGCAGAGCATGGGCATGCTGGTGGTGTCGCGTGCGCTGCAGGGCTTCGTGGCCGGTCCGATGTACCCGATCACCCAATCGCTGCTGGTGTCGATCTACCCACGCGAGAAGCGAGGGCAGGCGCTGGCGCTGCTGGCGATGATCACCGTGGTGGCGCCGATCTGCGGGCCCATCCTCGGTGGCTGGATCACCGACAACTACAGCTGGGAATGGATCTTCCTGATCAACGTGCCGCTGGGCATCTTCGCCGCGCTGGTGGTGGGCAACCAGTTGAAGGGGCGCCCGGAGCAGATCGAGAAGCCTAAGATGGATTACGTCGGCCTGATCACCCTGGTGATCGGCGTGGGCGCGCTGCAGCTGGTGCTCGACCTGGGCAACGACGAAGACTGGTTCTCCTCGACCAAGATCGTAGTGCTGGCCTGCGTGGCCGTGGTGGCGCTGGCGGTGTTCCTGATCTGGGAACTGACCGACAAGGATCCGATCGTCGACCTGAAGCTGTTCCGCCACCGCAACTTCCGCGCCGGTACGCTGGCGATGGTGGTGGCCTATGCGGCGTTCTTCAGCGTGTCGCTGCTGATCCCCCAGTGGCTGCAGCGTGACATGGGCTACACCGCCATCTGGGCGGGCCTGGCGACGGCGCCGATCGGCATCCTGCCGGTGATCATGACGCCGTTCGTGGGCAAGTACGCCTCGCGCTTCGACATGCGCATGATCGCCTCGTTCGCCTTCGTGTTCCTGTCGTTCACCAGCTTCATGCGCTCGGACTTCAACCTGCAGGTGGACTACGCGCACGTGGCCGGCGTGCAGCTGATCATGGGTATTGGCGTGGCGCTGTTCTTCATGCCGGTGCTGCAGATCCTGCTGTCGGACCTGGACGGTCGCGAGATCGCCGCAGGTTCGGGCCTGGCCACGTTCCTGCGTACGCTGGGTGGCAGCTTCGCTGCATCGCTGACCACGTGGCTGTGGGCACGTCGCACCCAGGTGCACCATGCCGACCTGACCGAACACATCTCGGCCTACCAGCCGGGCATGCAGGACCAGGTGGCGGCGATGGGGCAGGGCAACCTGCAGAACGGTGCAGCGGTGCTCAACGACATGATCAACCACCAGGCATCGCAGATGGCGTTCAACGACATCTTCTACCTGCTGGGCTGGACGTTCCTGGCGATCATCGCGTTCCTGTGGCTGGCCAAGCCGCCGTTCGGTGCCGGTGCCGGTGCGGCGTCTGCCGGCGGGCATTGATCGATCGTTGTGGATGAAAAAACAAAACCCCGCCGGAAGGCGGGGTTTTTGTTTGTGGCGCCATCGCGGTACATGCACGCGTTGCGTGGACATGCCCGAACGCCGGACATGAAAAAACCCGCTTTCGCGGGTTTGATCATCCAGTAGATCCACGCCATGCGTGGATGGAGCCCTCGCATTCGCGCAGTTCTCGAACGCCGGACATGAAAAAACCCGCTTTCGCGGGTTTGATCATTTGCTGAGTCATGGTGCCCAGGAGAGGACTCGAACCTCCACGAAGTTGCCCCCGCTAGCACCTGAAGCTAGTGCGTCTACCAATTCCGCCACCTGGGCGACTCAGGAGACGAATTATGGGGAACGACTGAGGATGTGTCAACAACATTTCACGCTTTTTTCTGCGGCGGCACGCCGAGGTGCTGCAGCAGGCTGCGCATCGCCGGTGACAACCGCATCCAGTCGGCGAAGCACGCGCACAGGCGACGCTGCGCCCAGGCATCGGCAAGTGGTACCGCGACGGTGTGCGTGCTGCGCCGATGCTGCCGCGCGATCGTCTTCGGCACGATGCCCACGCCGATGCCATGGCCGACCATCGTGCACAGCCCTTCGAAGGTTTTCATGCGGATGCGCACATCGAGCCGGCGTCCTGCCTCGCCTGCGAGTTCCTCCACGTAGGTCTGCAGTGCATTGCCATCGGCCAGGGCGACGAAGGTCTCGCCCAGCACGTCAACGAAGTCGAGCGTGCGTCGCGACGCGAAGCGGTGGTTGGCGGGTAGCAGCATCACCAGCGGGTCTTCGGACACCACGTGCCGCTGCAGGCCGTCGGCCGGTACGGCGTCGCTGATGATGCCTGCTTCGGCCTGGCCGGCGGCGAGCGCGCGCACGACGTCGGTGCTGGTGCGTTCGTGCAGCTCCACGTGCAGGCGCGGCCGCTGCGCCAGCCAGGGCGCCAGTCGCGAGGGCAGGTAGTTGGTCAGTGCTGCGGTGTTGGCATACAGATGCAGGGTGCCGCGCGCGCCGTGGGCGAAGGCGTCCATCTCGCCGCGCAGCTGCGCCTGCTGCTGCAGGATCAGGCGTGCATGGTGGGCGAGGGCGGCGCCGGCTTCGGTCAGGCTGACCCCACGCGGATGCCGGTTCAACAGTGCCGTGCCCGCATCGGCTTCGATCGCGCGCAGGCGTTCGCTGGCCGAGCCCAGTGCCAGGTTGGCCAGCGCAGCGCCGGCGGTGATGCTGCCGGCATCGGCCACAGCCAGGAACAGGCGCAGGTCGGCGATGTCCATCCGCATAGCTGGTACTCCGGTCGGGCCCTGCCTTCGGCTGATCCGAAGGCTGTGGCGGCAAGACCGCATTGTGCGCCTGGGTCGCGCCCGCTCCAATGGCGGCATGAACGAGACGATGTACTTCTATGGGTTGCTGGTGGTGGTGTTCGTGCTGGCCGGCGTGGTCAAGGGCGTGACCGGCATGGGGCTGCCAACGGTGGCGATGGGTCTGCTCGGTGGTGCGCTGTCGCCGGTGGCGGCGGCGTCGATGCTGTTCATTCCCACCTTCGTCACCAACGCGTGGCAACTGCTGTCCGGTCCTTCGCTGGGCCCTACCGTGCGGCGGCTGTGGCCGATGATGCTGGCGGTGGTGGTGGTGACGCTGGGTTCGGCTGCGCTGCTGGTACGGGTGGACCGCACCTGGTCGCGGGTGGCGTTGGGCGTGGCGCTGGTGGTGTATGCGCTGTACGCGCTGGTGGCACCGGTGTTCCGCGTGCCGCAGCGGCGTGAGCGCTGGCTGGGGCCGCTGGTCGGTGCGATATCCGGCATGGTCACCGGCGCCACCGGTGTGTTCGTGATGCCTGCGGTGCCGTACCTGCAGTCGCTGGGCATGCAGCGCGAGGAGCTGGTGCAGGCGCTGGGCCTGGCGTTCACCGTGTCGACCATTTCCTTGACCACTGGGCTGGTGATCAACGGTGCGTTTGGTGTGCAGCAGCTGGGGCTGAGCGCATTGGCGGTTGTGCCGGCGCTGCTGGGCATGTGGCTGGGGCAGGTGATCCGCCAGCGCATCAGTGCACGGGTGTTCCGCGCGTGTTTCCTTGGGTTCCTGCTGCTGCTCGGGCTGGAGCTGATACTGCGGCCGCTGTTCTGACCGCGTTTGTAGAGTCGAGCCATGCTCGCCTGCTGTGAGGATCAGTCGAGCATGGCTCGACTCTACAAAGGCTCAAATCGCAGGCAAGAAAAAACCCGCTTGCGCGGGTTGTTTTCTTTCTCGACATGGTGCCCAGGAGAGGACTCGAACCTCCACGAAGTTGCCCCCGCTAGCACCTGAAGCTAGTGCGTCTACCAATTCCGCCACCTGGGCGTCGAGGAGCGAGATTATGGGGTGTTGTTACCGGGGTGTCAACACTTCTCGAAAACAATCTCGCGATGGGGTCAGAGCCCTTTCCTGTGGAAAGGGATCCGACCCTGCTGCTGGATGACAGGCAAAAAAAATCCCCGCCGAAGCGAGGAGTTTTTTCGTTGGTGCCCAGGAGAGGACTCGAACCTCCACGGTTTTACCCGCTAGTACCTGAAACTAGTGCGTCTACCAATTCCGCCACCTGGGCGTTCCAGAGGCGCAATTGTGAAGATGAATCCGCAGGCTGTCAACGATTTCCAACAAATATTTCACGCGGCGCTTCCAAGGCCGCCGCTGACCCGTTCTGCACGCCCGCAACGGCTACCATGTAGGGCGATGACTACCAAAAAACCAAGCAAGGGCGGGAGCAAGTCCCGCAGCCAGGCCCCGACCAAGGGCGCCAAGGCGGGCGCAGCCCGCACCACCAAGCCGGGCAAGCCGTTGCCGGGCTGGTTCCCCGAATTGAATGAAGGCGGTGCACCGCCGCGCGGCCGCAAGGGCCGCGCCATGGATGCCGCCGCACCGGGTCCGGCCCCGGGCCGCAAGCTGCCGCCGACCGGCAAGGTGATCGACGATCCCTATGCCGCCCGCGAAGCAGAGAAGTACGAACAGCCCATTGCCAGCCGCGAGGCCATCCTGGCCCTGCTGGAACGCTGCGACGGGCCGCAGACCGCCGAGGAACTGGGCGCGCGCCTGGGCCTGACCGCAGCCGACCGTGCCGAGGCACTGTCGCGCCGGCTCGGCGCCATGGTCCGTGACGGCCAGCTGGTGCAGAACCGCCGCGGCGGCTTTGCGCCGATCCAGACCCTGAACCTGGTCACCGGCGTGGTGATCGCCAACCCGGAAGGGTTCGGCTTCCTGCGCCCGGTCGAGGGCGGCGACGACCTGTTCCTGCCGCCCTATGAAATGCGCAAGGTGATGCACGGCGACAAGGTGCTGGCCCGCGTGACCGGCATCGACCACCGTGGCCGCCGCGAAGGCAGCATCGCCCGCGTGCTCGAGCGCGGCATGACCCGCCTGATCGGTCGCTTCAGCATTGAAATGGGCATCAATTACGTGGTGCCCGATGACAAGCGCATCCAGCGCAACGTGCAGGTGCCGCCGGACCAGACCGGTGGCGCGCGCGATGGCCAGCTGGTGGTCTGCGAACTGACCCAGGCACCGGACAGCCGTCGCCCGCCGATCGGCCGCATCATCGCCGTGCTCGGCGACAAGCTGACCGCGTCGCTGGTGGTGGAGACCGCCATCCACGGCCACGAACTGCCGTTCGAGTTCCCGCAGGAAGTGCTGGACGAAGCCGCCTCGGTGCCGATGGTGGTCGAGCCGGCGATGATCGGCGACCGCGTCGACCTGCGCAGCACGCCGCTGGTGACCATCGACGGTGAAGATGCCAAGGACTTCGATGACGCGGTCTACTGCGAACCGAATGCCGATGGCTTCCGCCTCGTGGTGGCCATTGCCGATGTCTCCAACTACGTGCGCCCCGGCACGCCGCTGGACGAGGAAGCGCAGAAGCGCGCCACGTCGGTGTATTTCCCGGGCTTCGTGGTGCCGATGCTGCCGGAGACCCTGTCCAACGGCATCTGCTCGCTGATGCCCAAGGTCGATCGCATGTGCTTCGTCTGCGACATGCAGATCGACCGCGACGGCGTGGTCAGCCATTCGCGCTTCTACGAAGCGGTGATGAACTCGCACGCGCGCCTGACCTACACCCAGGTGTGGAAGGCGGTGGGCGAGGACGATGCCGATACCAAGGCATGGATGGGCGAGCTGCTGCCACAGGTGCAGCGCCTGCACCAGCTGTACAAGGTCCTGTCGAAGGCGCGTGCCAAGCGCGGCGCCATCGAGTTTGAAAGCAGCGAGGTGCGCTTCGTGCTGGACAACCGTGGCGAGGTGACCCAGGCCGGCATGCTGGTGCGCAACGATGCGCACAAGCTGATCGAGGAATGCATGATCGCGGCCAACGTGGAGGCGGCCAAGTACCTGCTGTCGCGCCACGTGCCGGCCCCGTACCGCGTCCACGAGAAGCCGCCGGAGACCAAGTTCGCCGACCTGCTGGAATTCCTCAAGGAGTTCAAGCTGAGCCTGCCGCCGTGGTCGAAGGTGCGCCCGGGCGACTACACCAAGCTGCTGAAGAAGATCCGCGACCGTCCCGATGCCACGCTGCTGGAATCGGTGCTGCTGCGCAGCCAGAGCCTGGCGGTCTACAGCCCGGACAACAATGGTCACTTCGGCCTGGCGCTGGAGGCCTACGCGCACTTCACCTCGCCGATCCGTCGTTATCCCGACCTGCTGGTACACCGTGCGATCAAGCACGCGCTGTCCGGCAAGCCGCTGGACAAGTTCACCTACAACGCCCGCGAGATGGCTGCGCTGGCGCTGCAGTGCTCCGAGCGCGAGCGTCGTGCCGACGAGGCCGAGCGCGAGGTCGACGAGCGCTACCGCGCCGCGTGGATGGAAAAGCACGTGGGCGGCCAGTTCGACGGCGTGATCAGCGGCGTGACCAGCTTCGGGCTGTTCGTGGAGCTGGACGATTCCAAGGTGCAGGGCCTGGTCCACGTGACCCAGCTGCCGCAGGACTATTACAAGTTCGACGCCACCCGCAAGACGCTGACCGGCGAACGCCGCGGCAGCAGCTACCGGCTGGGCGACCGCGTGCGCATCCTGGTGCTGAAGGCCAGCATGGAAGAGCGCAAGATCGACTTCCGCCTGGTCGAGCACAAGGGCGAAGACGAGGGCGATGGCCTGCCGCCGCTGCCCGAACGCGGCAAGCCGGCCAAGCGCACCAAAAAGCAGTATTGAAAGGTGTGCCGACCAACGGTCGGCACCCACCTTGCCCGGTAGGTGCCAACCGTTGGTTGGCACATTCCTCACCCGGTAGGTGCCAACCTTGGTTGGCACGACGTTCCGGAGGAACCCAGCATGCAAGGCCAACCCGAGTACCGCGGCGGCTGCCAATGCGGCGCCATCCGCTTCGAGGCGCGCGGCGCCCTCACCGACAGCTCGATCTGCCACTGCCGGATGTGCCAGAAGGCGTTCGGCGCCTACTACGCGCCGCTGGTCTCGGTGCGCGGCGCGCAGTTCAGCTGGACCCGCGGCCAGCCGCGCTATTTCCAGTCCTCCAACGTGGTCCGCCGCGGCTTCTGCGGTGACTGCGGCACCCCGCTGACCTACGAGGCCCCGGACGGCATGGCCGTGGCCGCCGGCGCCTTCGACGAACCCGAGCGCCTGCCGCCGACCCTGCAGTACGGCATGGAGCGCAAGCTGCCCTTCGTGGATGGCCTGGGCCTGCTGCCCGGCCGCCGCACCGAGGAGGACGTGGCCGCGCTGGAGTTCCTGGCCACGATCGTGTCCCACCAGCACCCCGACCACGACACCCCGCACTGGCCGCCGCGCACCCGTTCAGCGGAAGGATGAACGGCGGGTAGCGCCGGGCCATGCCCGGCGAGCGCGCAGCGCGGGAGGTGAAGGCGTGCGGACCAACGGTCCGCACCCACCAACCAACGGTCCGCACCCACCAACCAACGGGCGGCACCCGGCAGGTAGCGCCGGGCCATGCCCGGCGAGCGCGCAGCGCGGCCGCCGCCGATGCTCTACCATAGCCACCCCCTTTCCGGTTCGGCCCCCGCATGAGCAAGAACAGCCAGTGGATCGTCGGCGTCAACGCCGTCGCCTCCTCCATCGAGAACGACGCCGACAACGTCCGCGAAGTGCTGGTCGAGGCCGGTGCGAAGAACCCGCGCCTGGTCGAAATCGAGGAAAACGCCCGCCGCAAGGGCATCGACGTGCGCAAGGTCAACAGCCAGGCGCTGGACGGTGTCGGCGGTTCGGTGCGCCACCAGGGCGTGGCTGCGCGCTATGCCGCGGCCCGCACCTACAGCGAGAACGAGCTGGAAGGCCTGGTCACCGCTGCCGAGGGCAAGGCCCTGCTGCTGGTGCTGGACGAGGTGCAGGACCCGCACAACCTGGGCGCCTGCCTGCGCTCGGCTGCGGCGGCCGGTGCCACCGCGGTGATCATTCCCAAGGACAAGTCGGCCACGGTCAACGCCACCGTGCGCAAGACCTCGGCCGGCGCCGCCGACCTCATTCCGGTGGTGGCGGTGACCAACCTGTCGCGCTGCCTGAAGGACCTGCAGAAGCAGGGCGTGTGGATCTACGGCCTGGCCGGTGAAGCCACCGCGTCGCTGTACCAGCTGGACCTGAAGGGCAACATCGCCCTGGTGCTGGGCGGCGAAGCCGACGGCCTGCGCCGCCTGACCCGCGAGAACTGCGATGGCCTGGTCAAGATCCCGATGCCGGGCGAGATCGAGAGCCTGAACGTCTCCGTCGCCGCCGGCGTCAGCCTGTTCGAGGCCGTGCGCCAGCGCGGTTGATCGGCCGGTACGATGTGAGCGGGGTCAGATCCCTCTCCCATGGGAGAAGAGATCTGACCCCTTTTTTTGATCGGAAGAATCGTGTCGACCAAGGTCGACACCTACCAGAGCAGAACCAGCGTCAGGGCCCGTGCCGACCAACGGTCGGCACCCACCATCAGCAGCAGATTCCGACAGGGCGCAGCCCCGCATCGCCTTACCCCGCGCTGCCGCCCAGCGCCTTGAACAGGGTCACGTCGTTGTTCAGCTGGCTCTGCCGCACGCGCGCCAGTGACAGCTCGGCATCGCGCCGGGTCTGCTGTGCTTCCAGCCAGGTACGCAGGTCGGTAGCACCCACCCGGTAGCGCACTTCCTGCGCACGCTCCACTTCCACGGCCTGATCATACGAGGCCTGCGAAGCGGCCACCTGGCGCGCCAGCTGCTCGCGCGCGGACAGCGCGTTGTCCACTTCCGAAAGCGCGGTGTACAGCGTCTTGCGGAAGTTGGTCGCGGCAATCTGGTAGGCGGTACCGGCAATGTCGGTGTCCAGCTGCGCACGCTGCAGGTTGAGGAAGGGCAGCGACAGGCCAGCGCCAAGCGTCGCCACCGGGTTGCGCAGCACATCCCCCAGCGAGGTCGCACTGGAGCCCAGGCTGCCGGTCAGGCTCAGCGCCGGGTAATACTGGGTGGCGGTCACCTTGATCGTCTTCAGGCTGTTGCGCAGGCGCAGCTCGGCCGCGCGCAGGTCGGGGCGGCGGCCCAGCAGGTCGGCCGGCAGGCCTTCGTCGATGCCGGGGCTGCGGGCGGCCTGCAGATCCTGCGGCTCATCCTGCTGCGGCCACGGGGTGCCATCCAGCAGCACGGTCAACGCGTTGCGCACTTCCACCCGCTGCTGTTCCAGCGCGCTCTGCGCCGAACGCTGCGATTCCAGGTTCTGCAGGGCCTGGCGCACTTCCAGCCGCGACACCGCACCGGCGTCGAAGCGGGCCTGCACCAGGTCGCGGGTGCGCTCCAGGCGTTGCAGGTTGGCCTCGCCGCTGGCGATGGACTGGTTGAGGTAGGCCAGCGTCCAGTACTGGCTGATCGTGTCACCGATCACCAGCAGGGCGGTGTTCTGCCGGTCCTCCTCGCTGGCCAGGGCTTCCCAGCGGGCGATGTCGCGCGCGGTGCGCAGGCGGCCCCACAGGTCCACCTCCCACGACAGCGACACGCCGGTGGAATAGCCGCGGCTCCAGTCGGCGGCCTGGTCGGTGGGACGGCTGCCGCTGGCGCTGATGCCGGACGAGGACGGCTGCGGCCAGAGCGCGTTGCTGGCCAGGCTGGCCTGCAGGCGGGCGCGCTGCACGGCCAGGCCGGCGGCACCGAGGTCGCTGTTGGCAGCCAGGGCCTGCGCCACCAGGCGGTCCAGGCGCTCGTCACCGAAGCCGGTCCACCAGCTGTCCTGGCGGACGTCGCGGCCCGGGGTGTCCAAGCTGCTGCGCGGGTCATCGGCCGGCGCGTTGAGGGTGGCATCGCCTCGGCCATAGGTCGCGGCCACGGCCGGATCTTCGGTCGGGTAGCGGCCCACCGAGGCGCAGCCGGACAGGGCGAGCAGCACCGCGCCAGCCAGCAGCAGGCGCGAAAGGGCAGGGGAGGTCAGTCGAGTCATCATCTTCATTCGCGGGCCAGGGCCTCCACCGGGTCGAGCTGGGCGGCATTGCGTGCCGGCAGGAGTCCAAACGCCACGCCGATCAGGGTCGAGCAGGCAAACGCGGCGATGATCGAGGCAGTGGAGAACACCACCTGGAAATTGCTGGAGAAGTGGCCGATCAGCACGCCCAGCAGCAGGGCCAGGCCGATGCCGAGCAGGCCGCCGATCAGGCACACCAGCACCGCTTCGATCAGGAACTGCTGGCGGATGTCGCTCTGCCGCGCACCCACGGCCATGCGCACGCCGATCTCGCGGGTACGTTCGGTCACCGACACCAGCATGATGTTCATCACGCCGATGCCGCCGACCAGCAGGGCGATGGCAGCGATGGCGCCGATCAGCAGGGTCATCGTGCGCGTGGTCTGCTCGATGGTCTCGCGGATCTCGGCGCTGTTGCTGAGGAAGAAATCCTCGGTGCCGTGGCGCAGGGTCAGCAGCCGGGTGATGGCCTCCTGCGCGGCATCCATCGGTGTTTCATCATTGACGCGCACGGTGATGCTGGAGACGTAGCTCTGCCCCAGCATGCGCGACATCACCGTGGTGTAGGGCACGAACACGCCCAGGCTGGTGCTGCCACCGAAGCCGAAGCTCTGCTTCTTGGCCACGCCGACCACGCGCACCGGCACGTTGCCCAGCAGGATCACCTGGCCGATCGGGTCGCTGTCGGGAAAGAACTGGGTCTTCGTGTTCTCGTCGATCACCCCCACCTGGGCCAGGCCGCGGATCGCATCGGTGTCGAAGAAGCTGCCGTCGAGCAGGGTCACGCCCTTCACCCGGAAATACTGCTCGCCGACGCCGCTGATCTGTGCCGTCGCCGACTGGTTGCGGTAGCGCGCGGTCACCGAGGTCGACACGCTGGGCGTGGCGCTGTCCACGTAGCTCTGCTGCGACAGCGCATCGGCATCGGTGGCCTTCAGCGTCTGCACGCGCGCCGAGCGCATGTCACCGAAGCCGCGGCCGGGGTAGACATCGATGGTGTTGGTGCCCAGCGCGCTGATGTTCTGCAGGATCTGCTGCTGCGAGCCGTTGCCCAGCGCCACCACCGACACCACCGAGGCGATGCCGATGATGATGCCGAGCATGGTCAGGAAGGTGCGCAGGCGGTGGGCGTTCATCGCCAGCAGCGCCATCCGGAACGCCTCGGTGAAGCGGTCGCGGGCCGCGCGCCAGCTGCTGCCATGGGCGACGTCTGCGCTGGGCTGGCGCTGCGCACGGTAGCTGGGGGCTTTCGGATTGGCGCGGTCGGCGATGATCTCGCCGTCGCGGATCTCGATGATGCGCTGGGCGTGCTCGGCCACGCTCATGTCGTGGGTGACGATGATGATGGTGTGGCCTTCGGCATGCAGCTCGCCGAGGATGGCCATCACTTCCTCACCGGATTTCGTGTCCAGCGCGCCGGTCGGTTCGTCGGCCAGGATCACCTCGCCGCCGTTCATCAGGGCGCGGGCGATCGACACGCGCTGCTGCTGGCCGCCGGACAGCTGGCCCGGCTTGTGGTGCATGCGGTCGTGCAGGCCCAGCCGCTGCAGCAGCTGCTCGGCGCGCGCGTTGCGGGTCGGCCCGGGGCTGCCGGCATACACCGCCGGCACTTCCACGTTGCCGCGCGCATCGAGGTCGCCCAGCAGGTGGTAGCGCTGGAAGATGAAACCGAAATGGCCACGGCGAAGTTCTGCCAGCTCGTCCGGCTCCATCTTTCCGGTTTCGCGGCCGGCCACCTGGTAGCTGCCGCGGGTCGGGCGGTCCAGGCAGCCGAGGATGTTCATCAGCGTCGACTTGCCCGAGCCGGACTGGCCGACGATGGCGACCATCTCACCGGCATGGATGTCCAGGTTGACGTCGCGCAGCACGGCGATGACATCCTCGCCGGCCGGGAACTCGCGGCGCAGGTCACGCAGGCGCAGCAGGGGCGCCGTCGTGCTCATCGGCGCGGGCCCATGCCACCGGGCGGGCCCATGCGCATCGCGCCGCCGCTGCGGTTGCCGGTGCCGCTGCCGGCTGCGGCCGCACCGCCTTCGCCGACCACCACGCGCTCGCCTTCCTTCAGCCCGGACAGGATCTGCGCGGAGGCACCGTTGTTGATGCCGACCTTGACCTTGCGCGGCTGCGGCTGGCCCTGCTCGTTGACCACGCGCACCACGCGCTCGCCGTCACGCGTCTTCGGGCCCAGCGCCACGGCCGGCACCAGCAGCGCGCCCTTGGCCTGCTGCAGCAGCACCGAGACCTGCGCGGTCATGTCGATGCGCAGGGTGCCATCGGGGTTTTCCACGTCGAACAGCGCGTTGTAGTAGACCGCGCTGCTGGAACTTGAGCTGGACGAGCTGCTGGAACTGGACGAGCTTTCGTTGGCAATGGACGACGGCGCCGGATTGATCTGGCGCAGCGTGGCGTGGTACTTGCGGTCCGGGTCGCCCAGGGTGGTGAAGTACACCGGCATGCCGGCCTTGATCTTGACCACGTCAGCCTCGGAGACTTCGGCGTTGACGGTGACCACGTCCAGGCGCGCCAGCATGACGATGGTCGGCGCGGTCTGGTTGGCGTTCACCGTGCGGCCTTCCTCGGCCACCACTGCCACTACGGTGCCGTCCATCGGCGCGGTGATGCGGGTGTAGGCGAGGTTGGCGCGGGCGGTGCCGAGCTCGGTTTCGCGGCCCTTGATCTGCGCCTCGTACGACTGCAGCTGGGCGCGGGCGGTCTTGAGCGTGGCCTCGGCGGCATCGTATTCCTGCCGCGAGGTGGCCTCGGCGGCCAGCATCTCCTTCTGCCGGGCGAAGTCCAGCTCGGCCTGGCGCAGGCTGGCCTGCTGCACGGCGCGCTGGGCGATCACCTGGTCCAGCGAGGCCTGGGCGTTGAGCACCTGGTTCTGCTGGGTGGTGGCGTCGATCTCGGCGATCAGGTCGCCTTCCTTCACCGTATCGCCCAGCTGCACCTTCAGCGATTTGATCTGGCCCGAGGCCTGCGCACCGACGCTGACCAGCTTGTAGGCATCGATCACGCCGGTGGCTTCCACCGTCTGTTCGATGTCGCCGCGGCTGACCGGGCTGGTGGCCAGGGCCGGGGCGGCAGGCTTGCGCAGCAGCCACCAGGCGCACGCGGCAGCAATGACGACAAGCAGGACGATCACGATCAGACGACCCCGGCGGGTCGCGGGCAACAGGCGGGAGATCACGTGCGGGCTTCACTCGGGCAGGCCGCCGCAGCGGCATTGGTGGGCATTGTGAAGATCGGGCGCAGGCAGGCTCAATCCTCGGGGTGTGTCTGTGTGTAACACTGTCGGCCGAAACGCGTAACTGCAGGTATCCGGCCCCGGCGTGGATACAGTGGTACGCACTGGACAGGATGCGGTTCAGCTCCCGACACGGGAAAATCGCGACATGGAGACTGAAAACCCGATGCATCGCCTGTTGATCGTCGACGACGACAATGACATCCGCACCCTGCTGGCCGAGCAGCTCGGCCGCGCTGGCTACCTGGTCAGCACCGCGGCCGACGGCACCAGCATGCGCCAGCTGCTGGAGCGCGAGCACGTGGACCTGATCGTGCTGGACCTCAACCTGCCGCGCGAGGATGGCCTGACCCTGTGCCGAGACCTGCGCGCGCGCTCGAACACGCCGGTGATCATGCTCACCGCACGTGCCGAGCCGATCGACCGCGTGCTGGGCCTAGAGATGGGCGCCGACGATTACCTGGCCAAGCCGTTCGAACCGCGCGAACTGCTGGCGCGCATCCGCAACGTGCTGCGCCGGACCGAGGCCCTGCCGGCCAACCTGGAGCCGCTCGCGGTGCGCCGCGCGCGCTTCTCGCGCTGGATCTTCGATCTGGAACACCGCCACCTGGTCGACCCCGATGGCCGCGTGGTTGTGCTGTCCGGCGCCGAGTTCCGCCTGCTGCGGGTGTTCATCGCGCACGCCAACAAGGTGCTCTCGCGCGAACAGCTGGTGGCGCTCAGCAGCGGCCGCAACTACGAGGCGCAGGACCGCGCGATCGACCTGCAGGTCAGCCGGCTGCGCAACAAGCTGGCCGACGATGGCGGGCCCGATGGCCTGATCAAGACCGTGCGCAACGAAGGCTATGTACTGGCCTCGGCCGTCAACCTGGAATAAGCCGTGATCAAGCGCCTGCGCCACTTCCTGTCCTCGATGGTGGGGCGGCTGTTCGTGATCCTGCTGCTGGGCATGTCGGTGGCCGCGATCGGCGCGACCATGCTGGCCACGTCCAAGCGCCAGCAGGAATTCGAGCGGCAGAACCTCAACCGCATCGCTGACCGCCTGCAGGGCTACGTCAACCTGCTCGACGGCAATCCGGAACTGCGCGACCGCCTGCTGGAAATGGGCGGGCCGAGCGTGCGCGCGCTGCAGCCCGGCGCTCGCCTGGGCCGCGTCGATACGGCGCTGATGGAAGTGCTCGATGACCGCCCCGGACCGGTGGCGCGCGCGCATGTGCACTTCACCTCGTTCCGCTCGTGCATCCCCAAGCTGCAGGAACTGCTGCCGCCGCCACCGCCGGGCCACCGGCGCCCGCCGCGTGAACGCGACCCGTCCTTCATCCCGCCCAAGTGCCGGGCCGTGGACGTGGTCCTCAGCGATGGCACCACGCTGAAGCTGGCGCTGGATTCGCCGGCGGTGGCGCACAACGGCGTGCTGGCCGTGGACCCGCTGTTCCTGACCCTGCTGGTGCTGGCGATCGCCGTGCTGGCCTATATCGTTTCGCGCATGGCCAGCGCGCCGCTGCAGGAACTGGCCTCGGCCGCCGAGGAACTGGGCGACGACCTGCAGCGCGACCCGCTGCCCCTGCGCGGCCCGCGCGAAGTGCAGCGCGCCGCCGAGGCATTCAATGCCATGCAGCAGCGGCTGCAGCGGCACCTGGCCGAACGCACGCAGATGCTGGCGGCGATCACCCACGACCTGCAGACGCCGCTGACCCGGCTGCGCCTGCGCCTGGAAAACGTGACCGACGAGATCCTGCGCGAGCGCCTGATCGGCGACCTCGCGGCGATGCAGGCGCTGGTGCGCGAAGGCCTCGAACTCGCCCGCAGCGCCGAGAGCGCCGAACAGCGCGCCGCCCTCGACCTGGATTCGCTGCTGGAAAGCATCGTCGAGGACACCGCCGAGGCGGGCGCCGACGTGGCCTTCGAAGGCGCCAGTGGCGCGGTGCTGATGCTGCGGCCGCTGGCCATGCATCGCCTGTTCTCCAACCTGGTGGACAACGCGGTGATGTATGCCGAGCGCGTGCGGGTGAGGGTGGACCGCAGCGGCGGCGGCATCACCGTGGTGGTGGCAGACGACGGCCCGGGGCTGGCCGACGACCAGCTCGAAGCGGTGTTCGATCCCTTCGTGCGGGTGGAAACCTCGCGCTCGCGGCAGACCGGCGGCGCCGGCCTGGGCCTGACCATCGCCCGCGCCCTGGCCGAGAAGGATGGCGCCCGGCTGTGGCTGCGCAACCGCCCCGAGGGCGGACTGGAAGCGGTGGTGCAGTGGCCGGCGGGCAGCCCGGTGGCCGGGCGCTGAGTCGGGCGTCCGGATAGCTGGGGTCAGAGCCCTCTGCGTGCGCAGAGGGATCCGACCCCGGGTCGGATCCCTTCCGCCGCAGGCGTAAGGGCTCTGACCCCGCCTCAGATCCCGGCTTTCACGCCGCGGTGACGCTGAGGGGGGTGTTTGGCCTATCATTCGCCCCATCTCCCCACAGTTCCCGCGATGAGCCAGCCTGTTCACACCGGCGCGCGGCCCCGTGCCGCCCGGCTGTTCCTGTTCCTGCCTGTTGCCCTGCGCGGCAACCGCACCTGGCCGCTGCCGTTGCAGTAATGGGCGGTCAGGGGGCTGGCAGGCGCCTGGCGGGGCGCCACCCGGAACACCACATCGGTCGCCTGTTGCGGCTCGGTGTGCTGTGGCTGTTGCTGCTGCTGGCGTCGCCGCTGGCGGCCCAGACCGTCGCGCCGCCGCTGCGCGACTACGCCATCGACGTGTGGACCTCGCGCAACGGCCTGCCGCACAACTCGCTGCGCGACATCGCCCAGGCCCCCGAAGGCCACCTGTGGTTCGCCACCTGGGAAGGCCTGGTGCGCTACAACGGCCTGGATTTCACCGTGTTCGACCGCAGCACGCGGCCGGGCCTGCGCGACAACGGCATCGGCGCGCTGCTGGTGGACCGCCAGGGCGGCCTGTGGATCAGTGATTCGCGCGGCAACGTGACCTACCGCAGCAACGCCGGCCAGTGGCGGGTCTGGGAACACCAGGCCAACACCCCGGAAGTGCTGATCCAGTCGATGCAGATGGACAGCCAGGGGCGACTGTGGCTGCTGTACGAAGGCAAGGGCATCGGCTACCTGACCCCGGAAACCGGCATCGTCTACCAGCCGCCGCCGCCGGACCTGCCGCTGGCGATGAGCTTCACCAAGCTGGTGGTCGACGCCCAGGACCGGGTCTGGATCGGCACCCTCGACGGCCTGGTGCTGCGCGACAACGATGGCGAGCTCAAGCGTGCGCCGGCCGAGTGGGGCGTGGACAAGGGCCTGACCTGGCCCTATCGCGCACCCGATGGCGCCCTGTGGATCGTGGCCGGCGAGCGCCTGTACCGGGTCGAGGATGACCGCCTGGTGCTGGTCCACAGCCTGCCCGGCCAGCTGCACATGACCGCGATGCTGCAGGACCGCCACGGCGACCTCTGGCTGGGCACCGAAAACCAGGGCCTGCTGCGCATCTCCAGCCACGGCCTGGAACGCCTGCCGGCCGGCCTGAACCTGCCCGGCGGGCGGGTGGTCAGCCTGCGTGAGGACGCCGAGGGCAGCATCTGGGTCGGCGCCAACGGTGGCCTGTACCGCCTGCGCGAAACGCTGTTCAGCAGCTACACCGAGCGCGATGGCCTGAGCGGTGACTACGTGCGCACCGTGTTCGAGGACCGCGACCGCCGGCTGTGGGTGGGCAGTGCCAGCGGCCTGGACCAGCAGACCGCCGACGGCCGCTTCCGGCCGATGTCGCTGCACAACCGGGGTGGCAAGGCGGCGTCGGTCCTCAGCCTGGCCCAAGGCCCTGAGGGCGACCTCTGGGTGGGCACCTTCGGCGACGGCGTGTACCGCCTGCGCGCCGATGGCAGCCTGCGCCACAACTACGATGCGGCCGATGGCATGCCGGGCGGCAACATCCGCGCGATCAGCGTCGATCCGTCCGGCGTGGTCTGGGCCGGCACCCAGAAGGGCGTGGTGCGCATCGATGGCGACCGCGTGCGGGTGGCGAACACGCCGGGCATGCCCACCGGCCTGATCACCGCGCTGGAACACGACCACCAGGGCAACCTGTGGATCGGCACCATCGAGGGCATCCGCGTGCTGCGCGGCGACCATGTGCAGTCCATCGACCTGCCACCGATGGGCGGCGGCCGCAGTGTGTTCGGTTTCCACCAGATCGGCGAAGCGATGTGGATCAGCAGCGACCGTGGCCTGTACCGCTGGTACAAGAACCGCCTGTCGCGGGTCGGCCTGGAACAGGGCATGCTGGTCGATGCGGTGTTCCAGCTGGTGCCCGACCGGCTGGGCAATGTGTGGATCAGCAGCAACCGCGGCGTGCTGCGCACCGACATGGCGACCTTGAACGCGGTGGCCGACGGCCGCGCGCCGCGGGTGACGGTGGAGCGCTACAACGAGATCGACGGCATGGCCAATGCACAGGCCAACGGCAGCTCGGCGCCCTCGGCGATCCTGCGCCAGGACGGCACCTTCTGGGTGGTCACCGCCGGTGGCCTGAGCACGGTGGACCCGCAGCGCCTGCAGCGCTTCCGCGAACGCCCGGCGCCGCCGGCGGCGATCGAGAACGTGCAGGTCGATGGCGCGCAGGTGCATTGGGAAGGGCCCGATCGCAACCTGATTCCCGGCGGGCGCCGGTTGGCGGTGAGCTTCGTCGGTCTCAGCTACCTGATGTCCGACCGCATCCGATACCGCACCCGGCTGGAAGGCCTGGACGCCGGCTGGGTCGAGCGAGGCCCGCAGCGCAGCGTCGAGTTCGTCGGCCTGCCGCCGGGCGATTACACCCTGCATGTGGCGGCCTCGCACCCGGGCGGTGCCTGGGGCCAGCAGGAAGCGGTGTGGAGTTTCAGCGTGCAACCGTTCTGGTGGCAGCGGCACAGCGTGCAGGCGCTGATCGGCCTGTTGCTGCTGGGCGCGCTGGTGGCGCTGTACCGGTTCCTGCTGCAGCAGTACAAGGCCAACAACCTGCGCCTGGCGCGGCGGGTGGATGAAGCGACCTTCGACCTGCAGGCGCAGACGGTGCACCTGCAGGCGTTGAACCAGGAGAAGACCGAGCTGGCCGAGCGCCTGGCGCGGCAGGCCGAGGCGTTCGAGCGGCAGGCCCGCGAGGATGCGCTGACCGGCCTGGCCAACCGCCGCGGCTTCGACGAGACGCTGGCGCGCGATTTCGCCCGCTCGCAGCGCAGCGGCCACCCGCTGAGCCTGGTGGTGCTGGACATCGATCATTTCAAGGACGTCAACGACACCTACAGCCACAGCGTCGGCGACCTGGTGCTGAAGGAAGTGGCTGAAGTGATCGCCGCGGCCTGCCGCGATTCGGACCTGCCGGCGCGTACCGGTGGCGAGGAGTTCGCGCTGCTGCTCAATGACACGCGCCTGGAAGAAGCGGCGCAGGTCTGCGCGCGCCTGCGCGGCCTGTTCCATGACCATCCGGACTGGGCCGGGGTGAAGGGCCTGCGGGTGACCTTCAGCGCGGGCCTGGTGGAACTGGCCAACGACGACCGCACCCCGGCGCTGCTGTACCAGCGCGCCGACCGCGCGCTTTACCGCGCCAAGAGCGACGGCCGCGACCGCACCAGCATCGGGTGATGCCCCATCCACGCATGGCGTGGATCTACCGGGCAGGTTGGATGGTGGGTGCGGACCGTTGGTCCGCACGGCCGATGCATCTCATCCACGCATGGCGTGGATCTACCGGGCAGGTTGGATGGTGGGTGCGGCCCGTTGGTCCGCACGGCCGATGCATTTCATCCACGCATGGCGTGGATCTACCGGGCAGGTTGGACGGTGGGTGCGGACCGTTGGTCCGCACGGCCGATGCATCTCATCCACGCATGGCGTGGATCTACCGCGGCCAGGCGTTGGCGATGGTGCAGAACAACCGTGCGGTCTGCTCGGTGTCGTACACCGCGCTGTGCGCCTCGTTCGCATCCCAGCCCAGGCCGGCGGCATTGGCCGCACGCGCCAGCACCGTCTGCCCATAGGCGATACCAGCCAGGGTGACCGTGTCGAACACGCTGAAGGGATGGAAAGGGTTGCGCTTGTGGCCGGTGCGGGCCACGGCGGCATTGACGAAGCCCAGGTCGAAATGGGCGTTGTGCCCGACCAGGATCGCGCGCTGGCAGCCGTACTTCTTCATCGCTGCGCGGACCGGGGTGAAGATGTGGTCCAGCGCCGCCTTTTCTTCCTTCGCCAGCCGGAACGGATGGTCGAGGATGATGCCGGTCACTTCCAGCGACTTCGGATCGATCTCCAGCCCTTCGGCGGGGACCACGTGGGCGCTGGCGGTCTGGCCGGGGTAGAGCAGGCCGTTCTCGTCCATCTCGATCGGCACGGCGGCGATTTCCAGCAGCGCGTTGCGCTGGCTGTCGAAGCCGCCGGTTTCCACGTCCACCACCACCGGCAGGAAGCCGCGGAAGCGTTGCGACATCGCGCGCTGCGCCATCGGAATTACGGAAACAGGGGCGGCGTCAGCTGCGGGGGTGGGGTCATTCATGCGCGGATTCTAGCAGAGCGACCCTGAGCGCCCGGCCACGCATCGCATGGCCGGGACGCTGTGCACGGGTCAGCGGCGTGCCAGCACCACGTCGGCGATGACGCCGGTGGCCACGGCAATCAGCACGTAACGGCCGTCGACCTTGCGCCATTCCTGGCCGCGGGCGGGGGCGTGCAGGCCATGGTGGCGGTAATCGCGGACGTGCTCGCCGCGGTGGTCACGGGCGAGCTTGTGGCCGCGACGGGGCGGATCGCGACGGTCGTCGTGGTGATCCTTGTGGCCGTGGTGGTCGTCGCGCCCACCGGCGCCATAGGGAGCGGCCATCGCGGGCGAGACGGCGGTGGCCAGCAGGGCCAGCGAAAGGGTGGCGGCAATCAGGCGCTTCATGGGGCAACTCCGGGGGAAGGACGTGGTCATCGAGGCCACGGATCCAGCATCGGATTTTTTTGATGAATAGGCGATTAAATCGGCCTTTTGCGCGGTTTCGGCGCGTATCGGCGTGTAACGGGGCGACGCGGTTGCCGGGCCGACGCGGTTACCGGGGCGCGGTGGTCCGGCCGGCCACCCACGCGTCCACGCTCAGGCGCCCGGCACCGTTGAACAGCAGCGGCAGCAGCATCGCCATGAACAGCACCGGCAGCTTGAAGTTGCCGAAGCCCTGGTCGCTGATCGCATAGCCCATCGCCAGATCACCCAGCGAATGCCAGTGCATCGGCCAGTGCACGGCATAGGTGGCCACCACGGTCAGCACCAGCAGGCTCGCCGCGGCGAAGCGGGTGCCGAGCCCGAACAGCAGGCAGGCCGCGCCGGCCAGCTCGAACCAGGTCGCCAGCTGCCAGTTCACGCCGGCGGGCAGCAGGTCGAACGGGAACGGGAACGCGCCCTGCAGTTCGGCAAACCAGTTCTCGCCCAGCAGCTTCTCGCGGCCGGACTCGAAATATTCCCAGGCCAGCAGCAGGCGCAGGCCCAGCGGCGCCAACCACGGGCCGCAGCGATCCAGCTGGCCGCGCACGGCGGCCAGGGGCAGGGTGTTCATCACGGGGGGAACTCCTCGTTGGGGGTATCAGGCCACGGCGGGCAGCGGGCCGATCACACCGGCCTGCAGGAACTGCTGCAGCAGCTGGGTGCCGGGTTCGATCAACGCATCGGCGTCGAGCTGGTGCAGGGTGGCGAGCTGCTGCAGCTGCTGCCCGCCGGTGGCTCCGGGCACCTCGTCGATCAGGATCAACAGGTGCGCGGCCAACGGGCTGAGCTGGGCGAAGCGCACCACGCCATCGGCATCGCGGCGGACCAGCAGGCCGGTCGGTTCGGCCGCAGGGGCGACCGGTGCGTCATCGGCGCCGAGGCGGTGCACCGGCCACGCGTACAGCAGCGGCCAGGCCAGCGGTGAGCAGCGCAGCGGTTCCTGCAGCGGGTCGATGCCCGGGGCCGGCGGCAATGGCTCGGCCGCACGCTGGTACAGATCGGTTTCCACCCACTCGTAGTGGGCCAGCTCGGCCAGCGCCGGGTGCGGCAGCTCGGGCTGTGCCTGCAGCCAGTGCACGAACTCGGCTGCCACCGCGGTGAACAGCGGCGTGCGAGCGCGGTGGTGGGCGAAGTATTGGCGGACCAGCTCGGCCCAGGCCGCTTCGCCGAGCAGGCGCACGCAGACCGGGAAACTGTTGCCGAGCAGGCCCAGCAGGTTGTTGGACAGCAGCCGCTGGTAGACCGCGACCCGCCGCGGGTCGAGGTCGGCCGGGGCCGCCACCTGCTGCGGGTCGCGCAGGTGCGCGGTGAATGCATGCTGCTGCGCGCGCAGGCGCTCGGGCGCATCAGCCATGGGCGACCTCGCGCGGTGTGCCCTGCAGACGGCGGATGGTACGCAGCTCGCCCTGCAGTTCGGCGTAGGGCGGGAAGTTGAAGTCGCGTTCCAGCAGGGTGGGGCGCGGCCCGAAGCGTGCGTAGCTGCGCTCCAGCAGCGCCCACACCGGGTCGATCACCGCACTGCCGTGGGTATCGATCTTCAGGTCGGGCGCCTCGTCCAGGTGGCCGGCCACGTGCAGGCAGACGATGCGCTGCGCGGGCAGCCCGGCGATGAAGGCGTCGGCATCGTAGCCATGGTTGCAGGCGTTGACGTGCACGTTGTTGACGTCCAGCAGCAGGTCGCAGTCGGCCTCGGCCAGCACCGCGTTGGTGAAGGCCAGTTCGTCCATCGCCGGCTGCGGGGCCAGGTAATAGGACACGTTCTCCACCGCGATGCGGCGGCCCAGCAGGTCCTGCACGCGGGCGATGCGCGCGGCGGTATGGCGCACGGCTTCGTCGGTGAAGGGAATCGGCAGCAGGTCGTACAGATGGCCGTCGTCGCTGCAGTAACTCAGGTGCTCGCTGTACAGCGGCACGCGGTGGCGCTCCAGGAAACGGCCGACCTGCTGCAGCAGCTGGGTATCCAGGGGGGCGCTGCCGCCCAGCGACAGCGACAGGCCATGGCAGCTCAAGGGGTGGCGCCGGGCCAGTTCCTCCAGGGCATCGCCGGCCGGGCCACCGACGTTGATCCAGTTTTCCGGCGCGCATTCCAGGAAGTCAAAATCGCCGGCCGGGGCGTCGTGCAGGTCCTGCAGCAGCGCACGCCGCAGGCCCAGCCCGACGGCCGCCGCAGGCAGCGGCAGCCGTGGGTGGACGACGCTGGCGGCAGCGTCAGTGCTTGGCACCGCACTTGCCTTCGCCGCACTTGCCTTCGGCGGCCTTCTTGTCGCCGGCGGTCTTGGCCTTGGCTTCGGCACCCGCGCCGGCCTTGGCCTTGCCCTTGTCGGCACCACACTTGCCTTCGGCGCTCTTGCCGTCGGCACCGCACTTGCCCTCGGCATGCTTGGCGGCGTCACCGGCCTTGCTGTCGGCGGCCTTTGCATCACCCGCCTTGGCCGCCTGGCCGGCCACCAGGTAGCCCTGGGCAAGGTCGGTCATGCTCAGGGCCGAAGCACTGGCAGTCACGCCCAGGCCTGCGGCCAGTGCGGTGGCGGTCAGCAGGGAGAGGGTCTTGTTGGAACTGCTCATCGGTCGTACTCCTTGGGTGGTGGGCGGGCGCCCGGGGTGAAACGATGATGCTGCGATCGTACTCAAGGAATCCTCGCCGAGACCTCAAATTTTCGTGAGGTTTGCCGTAGGCGGGAAGGGGGGGGGCGGGCACGGCATCCACGCATGGCGTGGATCTACCACCGGCCCAGTAGATCCACGCCATGCGTGGATGAATGCCCGGATCGCGCGTACAAAAAAGGCCCCTGTCATGCCGACAGGGGCCCCCGGAAGCGTTTCCGCTGTTGCAGCGCAGTATCAGACGTGGTCGGTGCTCGACGTCTCGTCGCGCTTCTCGCGCGGCGGCAGCGGCTGCTCACCGTGCACCAGGAACCACACGTTCTCGGCGATGTTGGTGGCGTGGTCGCCCACGCGCTCCAGGTTCTTGGCCATGAACAGCAGGTGGGTGCATGGGGTGATGTTGCGCGGGTCTTCCATCATGTAGGTCAGCAGCTCGCGGAACAGCGCGGTGTACTGCGCGTCCAGGCGGGCGTCGTCCTGGCGCAGGGCGATGGCGGCTTCGGCGTCGTTGTCGCGGTAGGCGGCGATGGCGCGGCGCACCTGCTGCGCGGCCAGACGGCCAAGGGCGCGCAGGCCCTGGATCTGCGGCAGCGGCGGCACCTTGCCCAGCGCGATCGAACGCTTGGCCACGTTTGCGGCGTAGTCACCGATGCGTTCGATGTCGGCAGGAATGCGCAGGCCGGCCAGGATCTCGCGCAGGTCACGGGCCATCGGGCCACGCAGGGCCAGACGCATCACGTCGTGGCTGATCTGCTGCTCCAGCTGGTCGATGGCTTCATCGTTGGCGATGATGCGGTGGGCGGCGTTCTCGTCGCGCTTCTCGATGACGTCCATCGACGCCTCCAGCTGGGCGACGGCCATCTCGCCCATGCGCACGATTTCGGCCACCAGGCGCTGCTGCTCTTCGTCGTAGCTCTTGACGATGTGGTCGTTGGGAAGATTCATGGTCTGCAATCCGGGTAGAGCCAGGCCGCGCCTGGCTGGGACATGTGGCGAGGGGACGACACCAATCAGCCGAAACGACCAGTGATGTAGTCCTCGGTCTGCCGCTGCGAGGGCTGCGAGAAGATCACTTCGGTACGGTCGTGCTCGATCAGGTCGCCCAGGTACATGAAGGCGGTGTAGTCGGACACGCGCGCTGCCTGCTGCATGTTGTGGGTGACGATGACGATGGTGTACTCGTGCTTGAGCTCTTCCACCAACTGCTCGATGCGGCTGGTCGAGATCGGGTCCAGCGCCGAGGTCGGCTCGTCCAGCAGCAGCACCGACGGGCGCAGGGCCACGGCACGGGCGATGCACAGACGCTGCTGCTGGCCACCGGACAGGCCCAGGGCGCTCTGCCCCAGCTTGTCCTTCACTTCGTCCCACAGCGCGCCCTGACGCAGCGCCTGCTCGACGCGGTCGGCCATGTCGGCCTTGCTCAGCTTCTCGTGGTGGCGGATGCCGTAGGCCACGTTCTCGAAGATGGTCATCGGGAACGGCACCGGCTTCTGGAACACCATGCCGACCTTGCTGCGCAAGCGGTTCATCGGGTACTTCGGCGAGAGGATGTTCTCGCCGTCCAGCAGCACCTCACCACGCGCTTCCAGCTTCGGGTACAGCGCGTAGATGCGGTTGAAGATGCGCAGCAGGGTCGACTTGCCGCAACCGGAGGGACCGATCAGCGCGGTCACGCGCTTTTCCGGGATCTCAAGGTTGATGCCCTTCAGGGCGTGGAACTTGTCGTAGTAGAAGTCCAGACCACGCGCGGCCAGCTTGACCGGCGACGGCGTGTGCAGGTTCTCGTGCGAGGCCGGCACCGCGATGCGCTGCATGGGCACGGCGTTGGAGAGGTCGTTCATGGCGTTATCCACGGAAAGGTCAGTCATGGGAGATACGGTTGCGCAGCAGGATGCCACGGGCGGCAAGGCTGACCAGCAACACGAAGACAGTCAGCACCAGGGCACCGGCCCAGGCCAGCACCTGCCAGGATTCATACGGGCTGCCGGCGAACTGGTTCATCACCACCGGCACCGAAGCCATCGGCTGGAAGATGTTGTTGTTCCAGTACTGGTTGCCGAAGGCGGTGAACAGCAGCGGTGCGGTCTCGCCGGAAATGCGGGCCAGCGCCAGCAGGATGCCGGTGATGATGCCGGCCGATGCACTGCGGTACAGCACCTGCACGATCACCTTCCACTGCGGGATGCCCAGCGACAGGGCGGCTTCGCGCATCTGCGAAGGCACCAGGCGCAGCATCTCGTCGGTGGTGCGCACCACCACCGGCAGCACGATGAAGGCCAGCGACAGGGCACCCGCGAAGGCGGAGAAGTTGCCGCCGGTCTGCATCACGTACAGGGTGTAGACGAACAGGCCCAGCACGATGGACGGTGCCGACAACAGGATGTCGTTGACGAAGCGGACCACGGTGCCGGCCTTGCGGGCGTTGCCGTACTCGGCCAGCCAGGTACCGGCCAGCACGCCCAGCGGGGTGCCGATGCCGATCGCCAGCGCACACATCACCGCGCTGCCGAAGAAGGCATTGGCCAGGCCGCCTTCCTGCATCGGCGGCGGCGTCATCTTGGTGAACAGATCAAGATTGATGCCGGCCAGGCCCTTGGAGGCCAGGGTGAACAGGATCCAGCCCAGGAAGAACAGACCGAACAGGGCGGTGGCGCAGGACAGCGCGATGGCGATGACGTTGCCGATGCGGCGGCGCAGGTACAGGGAGTCAGCGGTGGTGGACATCAATTGCCCTCCTTGCGGGACAGGCGCATCAGCATCAGGCGGGCGATGGCCAGCACGACGAAGGTGACGATGAACAGGACGAAGCCGAGCAGCAGCAGCGCCGAGCGGTAGGTTTCAGTGGCCTCGCCGAAATCGTTGGCGATCAGCGCGGCGATGGTGGTGCCCGGTTCAAGCAGCGAGGGCGACAGGCGCACGCTGTTGCCGATCACGAAGGCCACGGCCATCGTTTCGCCCAGTGCGCGGCCGAGGCCGAGGAAGACGCCGCCGATGACGGCCGAGCGGGTGTAGGGCAGGACGATGTCCCAGCTCACTTCCCACTTGGTGGAACCCAGCGCGTAGGCCGATTCCTTCAGGCGGGTCGGCACGGTCAGGAACACTTCGCGCATCACCGAGGAGATGAACGGGATGACCATGATGGCCAGCACGAAACCGGCGGTGAGCATGCCGATGCCCAGCGGCGGGCCCTGGAACATCGGGCCGATGATCGGCCATTCGCCCAGGGTTTCGTTGAGGAACGGGGTGACGTACTCGGTCATCACCGGCACCAGCACGAACAGGCCCCACATGCCGTAGATGATCGAGGGGATGCCGGCCAGCAGTTCGATGGCGGTACCGACCGGGCCACGCAGCCAGCGCGGCGCGACTTCGGTGAGGAAGAAGGCGATGCCGAAGCTGACCGGCACGGCGATGACCATCGCGATGAACGCGGTGACCAGGGTGCCGTAGATCGGGGCGAGGGCGCCGAACTTGTTTTCGACCGGATTCCAGTCGGAGGAGAAGAAGAAGCTCAGGCCCTGCATCTGCAGAGCATGGCGGCCGCCCCACAGCATGGACAGCGCGGCGCAGGCCAGGGCGATCAGGACGAAGATGACGGTGCCGACCAGCACCCATCGGAACAGTTTGTCGTTGCGGGCATCACGCGCATCGCGCGTGGACGGGGCTGCTACAGGCTGGGCGATGGCATTCATGGGGACGGCAGGGCCAGGAAAGGGGGCGGCACGACGTGGAAGTGACGGTGCCCGCGCGGGGCGGGCACCGTCGGGTCCATCACTTCAGCTCGGTGCCCCAGTAGGCCTCGATCTGCTTGGTCAGTTCGGCCGGCAGCGGCACGTAGTGCAGCTCGTTGGCCTGGGTCTGGCCGTTCTCGAAGGCCCACTTGAAGAAGGCCAGGGTGTCCTGGTTGCGCTTGGCGTCCTTCGGCTTCTTCTGCATCAGCATGAAGTTGGTGGCGGTGATCGGCCACGCCTGCTCGCCCGGGGCGTTGGTGATGACCAGGTTGAAGTCCTTGGCGCTGGCCCAGTCGGCGCTGGCAGCAGCGGCGGCGAAGGTTTCAGCGTTCGGCTGCACCCAGGTGCCTGCGGCGTTCTGCAGGGCGGTGTACGGCATGGCGTTCTGCAGTGCGTAGGCCAGCTCGACGTAGCCGATGGAGCCCTTGATCTGCTTCACGTAGGAAGCAACGCCTTCGTTGCCCTTGCCACCGACGCCGTCCGGCCACTGCACCGAGGTGCCTTCGCCGACCTTGGTCTTCCACTCCGGGCTGACCTTGGACAGGTAGTTGGAGAAGTTGAAGGTGGTGCCCGAACCGTCCGAACGGTGGACGATGGTGATCTTGCCGTCCGGCAGGGTCACGCCCGGGTTGGCCGCGGCGATGGCCGGGTCGTTCCAGGTCTTGACCTTGCCCAGGAAGATGTCGGCCAGCAGGGCGCCGGTCAGGCGCAGCTTGCCGGCTTCCAGGCCTTCGATGTTGACGACCGGCACCACGCCGCCGATGGCCGACGGGAACTGGGCCAGGCCGGCCTGGGCCAGCTCGTCGCTGCTCAGCGGCTTGTCCGAGGAACCGAAGTCAACGGTGCCGGCCTTGATCTGGGCGATGCCGCCACCCGAACCGATCGACTGGTAGTTGATCTTGGCGCCGGTGGCGGTGTTGTAGTCGGCCGACCACTTGGACACCAGCGGGAAGATGAAGGATGCGCCAGCGCCGGAGACCTCAGCGGTCACCTTGTCACCGGCAGCGGCCGGGGCGGCGGCTGCGTCGGCAGCCGGCTGCTGTGCAGCCTGCTTGTCGCCACCGCAGGCCGACAGGCCCAGGGCGATGGCCAGGGAAAGGGCGGCGAGGCCGGCCGAGTGCAGTTTCATGTTCACTCCATAGCGGGGAAGAGCCGACGGCGTCGGCGGATGCGGCTATGAAATGATGTTTTTGTTACAGCCGTATGACGTCCATGACAGAGGTGTCGGACATCACGTTCTGACAAGGGTTTCACGGGGTCAGCGGCCCTGTGGCGGGGCTGCCCGGCGCCGCCCGGGGCGCTGGACTGCGCGCGGCGGGCGGGCACTTTTCGCTTTTGTAGAGTCGAGCCCATGCTCGGCTGACGGGCCGTAGTCGAGCATGGCTCGACTCTACAAAGGCGAAAAGCAGCCGAGCATGGGCTCGGCTCTACAAGGGCAGGGCGGGGCCGGGGACTCCAAAAAAGAAAGGCGCCAGACCCGAAGGTCCAGCGCCCGGTTGGGATCGGCGGGGGAGAGAGGACCCGCCGACCCCCGTTCCTGCGGGGGAACGCCTTGCTCAGTACTTCAGGTTCTGCGACCAGTAGGTCTCGATCTGCTTGACCAGGGTGTCCGGCAGCGGCACGTAGTCCAGCTGCTTGGCCTGGGCGTCGCCGTTCTTGTAGATCCAGCGGAAAAATTCCTGGGTCGACTTGGCGCCGGCCACGTTCTTCGGCTGCTTGCGCACCAGGATGAAGTTGGTGGCGGTGATCGGCCAGGCCTGCTCGCCCGGGGCGTTGGTCATGACCAGGTAGAAGTCCTTGGCATTGGCCCAGTCAGCGCTGGCGGCCGCGGCCGAGAACGAGGCGTCCGACGGCTGCACGATCTTGCCGGCAGCATTCTTCATCGCCGCGTAGGACATCTTGTTCTGCAGGGCGTAGGACAGCTCGACGTAGCCGATGCCACCCTTGATCTGCTTCACGTAGGCCGCGACGCCTTCGTTGCCCTTGCCGCCGATGCCGGCCGGCCACTGGACCGAGGTGCCTTCACCGACCTTGCTCTTCCACTCCGGGCTGACCTTGGACAGGTAGTTGACGAAGTTGAAGGTGGTGCCCGAACCGTCCGAACGGTGGACGATGGTGATCTTGGCGTTCGGCAGGGTCAGGCCGCTGTTCAGGGCAGCGATGGCCGGGTCGTTCCAGGTCTTGATCTTGCCCAGGAAGATGTTGGCCAGGGTCGGGCCGTCCAGCTTCAGCGCGCCCGGGGCGACGCCGGCCACGTTGATGACCGGCACCACGCCGCCGATGACCGACGGGAACTGGGCCAGGCCGGCAGCAGCCAGCTCTTCCGGCTTCAGCGGGGCGTCGGAGGAACCGAAGTCCACGGTCGCCGCCTTGATCTGGGCGATACCACCACCGGAACCGATCGACTGGTAGTTGACCTTCTTGCCGGTCGCGGTGCTGTAGTCCGCCGACCACTTGGACATGACCGGGTAGATGAACGAAGCGCCCGCGCCGGTGACATCGGCGGCGTTGGCGGCAAACACGGACGATGCAGCCAGGATGGCGACAGCGGCGCGCGACTTGAAGGCGTGGATCACGGGAGAGACTCCTGGGGTGGTCGAAGGGCGGCTGCCCGACGTTTCGGTGCACATTCCATAACGGTTACGTGACACGCCCGCGTCTGTCATATGACGCAATCGTGACACCCGTCATGAATGTCTCGGAACCCGCGCCAGAGGGCCCGCAAGGCCTTCTGGATAGGGCAGGGAATGGGGCTTCGCGGCCTCCACGGCGCTGCTCCGGCGCCGATGCTGCGCAGGTGTGGCCACCGGGTGGCGGGGGCGAACGGGCGCTGAAACGACGAAGGCACGGCCGGAGCCGTGCCTTCGTTGCAACGCGTGCGTCAGGTCTTACCAGAAGAACTGCGCGCGGGCTTCCAGGATGTTCGGATCGTCATTGACGAAGCCGCGGGCGGTGGAGCTGTACTTCTTGCTGTCCACCATCACGTAGTTGACCATGAACTTGAAGTTCGAACGCCAGTACCAGTTGGCGCCGACGGTCCAGATGTCCATCTTGCCGCCCAGCACGCCATCGACGATCGGCGGACGACCGGCCACCGGGTTGGCCGACAGGTTGCCGTCGTTCAGATCCATGTGGTCGTAACGCACGCCCAGCTGCCACTGGCCGCCAGCCGGATTGTTCGGCAGGCCGGTGCCCGGGGTGCCACCCTTGTAGCTCCAGGTCTCGCCGGTCACGTTCCACACGCCGCTGACGTAGTAGCCGTCGCTGGTGTAGTTGTCGTGGTCGTAGCGCTTGGCCTTGCTGCTGTAGTACTCGGCCTGGGCCTTGAACGGACCCTGGAAGTACATGGCTTCAGCGCCGAGGGTGCTGACGCGGTCGGTGTCGGTCATGTTGCCGCTGTCGACCAGGCGCGCGGTGGCCAGGTCGGCGTTCGGACGGGCACGCACGCGCAGGGTGTCGGCGTCGGCGTCGTAGTCGACGTAGCTCAGGCCGAAGTGCAGGACCTGGCCCTTCTCGTTGATCGGGGCGAAGGTGCCGCGTGCGCCGTAGCCGCTGCCGTGGGCCAGGTTGCGGGTCAGTTCGCGGCCGAAGGCGCTGGCGGTGACCGACCAGTTGTCCTGGCCGTAGCTGTAGGCGCCACCGAGGCGGCGGGCGACCGCGTAGGTGTTGGTGACCGCAGCCTTGGAGATGAAGTCGTTGTTCTTGGTGCTGGACAGTTCTTCCAGGCTGTTCGGCTGCTTGAACTGGCCGGCCTGGATGAAGTGGTTGGCGTTGCCCAGCAGCTTGTACTTGACGTTGGTGTCGAGGAACTTGTCAGCCTTGGCGTCGTAGCCGACGACCCACTCCACGTTGCCCGGGCCCTTGCCCTTCAGCACCAGCTCGGCGCGACGCAGTTCGAATTCGCTGTCCTTGCCATTGCCGGCGTCACCGCCGTTGAGGTCCACGACGTCATTGTCGAACCAGTTGCCGTCGGCCTGGACCAGGCCTTCGAAGGTGATTTCCGAACCGCCGATCACATCGATGGCGACTTCAGCGTGTGCAGCCGGCACGTACAGCGCAGCAGCCACGGCCACCGTCAGGAGTTGGTGATGCAGTTTCATGGAGAGGAGCCTTGCAGGCAGGTGGGAAGATGCGCGCAGGCTAAAAGGTAAAGATTGCGTAAATGTGACAGTTCGCGCGCGGCCGGGATCCGCCGCAGGCCCCGTCGCGTCAGGGGCTGACGATGTAAACGCTTGCATGTGACGCTGGGGTTGCGCACGGATTGCAGTAGATCCACGCCATGCGTGGATGCTTTTCGGTGGCGGGTCAGAGTCCTTTCTGCGAAAGGGATCCGACCCTGGCGATGCACGCCTATGCGACGGTTTTTTCCTTGAAGCGACACAGGTCGGCAATCACGCAGCCCGGGCAATCCGGCTTGCGTGCCTTGCACACGTAACGACCGTGCAGGATCAGCCAGTGGTGTGCATCGAGCAGGAACTCGGCCGGGATCGCCTTCACCAGGCGGTCTTCCACTTCGCGCACATTTTTACCCGGTGCCAGCCCGGTGCGGTTGGAGACGCGGAAGATGTGCGTGTCGACCGCCATCACCGGTTCGCCGAACGCCGTGTTGAGCACCACGTTGGCGGTCTTGCGGCCGACACCAGGCAGGGCTTCGAGCGCCTCGCGATCGCGTGGCACTTCGCCGTCGTACTTCTCCAGCAGGATCGCGCACGTGGCGATCACGTTCTTCGCCTTCGCGTTGAACAGGCCGATGGTGGCGATGTATTTCTTCAGGCCGTCCTCACCAAGCGCGAGGATCTTCGCCGGCGTGTTGGCTACTGGAAACAAGCGTCGCGTCGCCTTGTTGACGCCCACGTCCGTGGCCTGCGCCGACAGTGCCACCGCCACCAGCAGTTCGAACGGTGAGCTGTATTCCAGTTCGGTCTTCGGGTGCGGGTCGAGTTCGCGCAGGCGGGTGAACATTTCCACCACGTCGGCGCGCGGCATCACGCTGCCACGACGCGCAGGTGCGCGCGTGGTCTTCTTTGCTGTGGCCATTACTGTTCCTTGCCTGCGGCGCGGGCCTTGGCCCGGGCGAGGATCGCGGCCGCCGCAGCGGGCAGCGCGGGTTTCACATCGGGCGCCGGTGCCGGTGTGCGACGTGCATCACGTTCGGCTTCGCGGCGTGCCAGGCGCACAGCGCGTGCGCGATAGCGTTCGCGTGCGGCCCAGGTCGTGCGCAGGTCATGTTGTGCCTGCAGCAGCCGCTGCGGAAGTTCCGGGTGGTCGGGCAGCAGCCGTGCGTCGGCATCGGCTGCGATGTAGTCCATCAGGCCGTTCTGCAGGGCGCCATCGAGATCGTCTGCCTGGACCCGGGCAAACAGCTGCACGGGGTTGGGTCGGGATGCCATGGGATCAGCGGTTCTGGAAGGCCGGCGGGCGGCGCTGCAGGAACGCGCTGGTGCCTTCGCGCATGTCCTCGGTGGCGAACAGCAGGCCGAACTGCGCGCTTTCATACTCCAGGCCGGCTTCCAGGCTGCATTCGCCGCCCACGTGCACGGCATCGAGCAGGCCGCGCAGGGCCAGCGGCGCCGAGCGTGCCAGTTGCCTGGCGACGTCCTGCACGCGGTTGTCGAGTTCGGCTGCCGGCACCACCTGGTTGACGATGCCCAGCGCGAGGGCGCGTTCGGCGTCGATCGGGGCGCCCAGCAGGCACAGTTCCAGGGTGGCGGCGCGGCCGCACAGACGCAGCAGGCGCTGGCTGCCGCCGAATCCCGGGATCAGCCCCAGGTTGATCTCCGGCTGGCCGACCTTGGCGGTATCGGCGGCGATGCGCAGGTGGCAGGCCATGGCCAGCTCCAGCCCGCCGCCGAGCGCGAAGCCATTGACGCGGGCGATGACCGGCTTGGGCATGCGCTCGATCCGGCGCATCAGGGCCTGGCCGAGCAGCGAGAAATCACGTCCCTGAACCGCGCTGAGGGTGTTCATCTCGGCGATGTCGGCACCGGCCACGAAGGCCTTGGGGCCGGCGCCGGTCAGCACCACCACGCGGACGTCCGGGTCGGCCGCCGCCGCGCTGAACGCCTCGGCCAGGGCCTGCAGGGTGGCGGCATTGAGGGCATTGAGCTTTTCCGGGCGCTGCACGGTGAGGGTGCGGACGGCACCGTCATCGGTCACGGCGACGGGCTGGTCGGCGGGGGCTGAGGCCACGGAAAGCTCCTGGAACGTTAAAAAAAAGTGAGATTGAACTCTTGAAACGCAGGTGGGTCAAAGCCTGCGTGGTCAGTAGCGGTTACACGTTGTGGCCGGTATCCTAACCCGTCGCCTCAGGGCGGCGCAGAACGTCCCTGAGTTACCACCCCTGGAGAACTGTTTGATGAAGTTGCGTTCTATCGCGGTCGCCGTCGCGGCCCTGGCCCTGACGGGCAATGCCCTCGCCCAGGACGTCGCGTCCGAAAAGGGCAAGCTGAGCTATTACTTCGGTTATGACTACGGCAACAACCTGGCGGAGCTGACCGGTCGTGGTGAGCAGCTGGACATCAACTCGGTGGTGAAGGGTCTGCAGGACGCCTACGCCAAGAAGCAGCCGGCGATCACCGCCGAGCAGCTGAAGCCGGCCGTTGAAGCGTTCCAGAAGCGTGAGCAGGGCCGTGCCCAGGCCGCCAAGGCCGAGTACGAAAAGGCTGCTGCCGAAAACAAGACCAAGAGCGACCAGTTCGTTGCGGCCAACAAGGCCAAGGCGGGCGTGCAGACCCTGCCGAGCGGCGTTCAGTACCGCGTGATCGAAGCCGGCAAGGGCGCCAAGCCGACTCAGGCCAACACCGTGCAGCTGGAAGTGGCCGGTCCGTACCCGTTCGGCCAGCGTCCGACCGAAGCCCGTCCGGCCCAGCAGATTCCGTCGATCAAGGTCAGCGAAGTCGAAATGAAGGCCATGCGCGAGACCCTGCTGCAGATGCCGGCTGGCTCGAAGTGGGAAATCACCCTGCCGCCGGATCAGGCCTACGGTGCCGACCCGCGCACCGGCTTCCCGCCGAACGTGGCGGTGCAGTTCGAAGTCAAGCTGGTCAGCGTCAAGTAAGTCGAAGCAACATCAATGCAATGCAGACAACGCGCCGGTGGCTTCCACCGGCGCGTTTCTGTTTCCGCTGCGGGACGCGTGCGCCAACCCGGTAGAGTCGACCGTTGGTCGACTGCTCTTACCGCGCTGCGCGCGATAGTCGACTGACAGTCGACTCTACCGCCCATCCGCGTGTCGTGATCGTCCCCAACCGCAGCCATTCGCGCTACTGTTGCAGGGTGCAAACTACGGAAGAACCGGCGCGTGTTGTCGCAAGCCCCTGCATTGGAGTGTGCAAGCTGGATCACAACCGGCTGTGCGCCGGGTGCGGGCGGCATATCGATGAAATCGCAGGGTGGTCGACGATGAGCGACCGCGAACGCAGCCGCATCCTGCATCGCGTGCAGCCCCTGCGCGAACAGCTGCAGCAGTCGCTGCGCGGATCACTGGCCGACCATGAACGCCTGCTGCGCGCGCTGCATCCGCTGGCCGAACCGCCGCAGGGCGATGGCTGGAACCGCAGCGAACTGAGTGACCTGCTGCCGCCCGGCCCGCCGGTGGAAGCCGCGGTGCTGGCCGGCATCGTGCCGCGTGCCGGCGGTGCCCAGGTCATCCTGACCCGCCGCACCGAGACCCTGCGCACCCATGGTGGCCAGGTCGGATTTCCCGGTGGACGCACCGAGCCGGACGACCGCGATGCCCTGGCCGCCGCACTGCGCGAGAGCCAGGAAGAAATCGCGCTGGCACCGGGCCAGGTGCAGGCGCTGGGCTACCTCGATCCGTTCGTGACCATCACCGGTTACCGGGTGACCCCGGTGGTGGCGGTGGTCGATCCGGATTTCGTGCCGGTGCCGCAGCCCAGCGAGGTGGCCGAGGTGTTCGAGGTGCCGCTGGATTACCTGATGGCCGCCGACAACCTGCGCCAGGTCGAGATCAACCATCGTGGCCGCGTGCGCCATGTCCTCGAATACGGCTGGCCTGGCCAGCGCATCTGGGGCGCGACCGCCGCCATCCTCTACAACCTGCGTCGCCGCCTGGAGCAAGTGCAATGAAGCCGATCGATCCGCCGTGGACCACCCTGGTCGATGTCGCCACGCTGGCCGCCGCCCTCGATGGCGACGTGCGCGTGGTCGATGCCCGTGCCACCGCCAGCACGGCCGTGCGCGTGGTGGATGCGCGCGCCGCGCTGGCCGACCCGCAGGCCGGGGCAGGGCAGTACGCGGCCGGGCATATCCCCGGCGCGGTCCATGCCGATCTCAACCAGGACCTTTCCGACCTGCGCCGCAGCGGCCATGGCCGCCATCCACTGCCCGACAGCGACACCTTCGCCGCGCGCGTGGGCCAGTGGGGCATCGGGCCGGACACCCAGGTCGTGGTCTACGACGGCAGCGACGGCAGCATGGCGGCCGCCCGCCTGTGGTGGCTGCTGCGGCTGCTCGGCCACAGCCGGGTGGCCGTGCTCGACGGCGGCATTGCCGCCTGGCAGGCCGCGGGCCATGCGCTGGCCACCGGCCACAGCGAGGTGACCGCGCAGCCGCCTTACCCGGGCCGCTTCGACACCACCCAGGTGGCCTCGGCCGACGAAATCGCCGCGCGCCTCAAGCATGCCCCGGGCTGGCTGGTCGACGCCCGCGCCGGCGAGCGCTTCCGTGGCGAAGTCGAGCCGCTGGACCCGGTGGCCGGCCACGTGCCCGGCGCGGTCAACCGCCCGTTCGCCTTGAACGTCCTCGACGGCCGCCTGCGCGACCCGCAGGAACTGCGCGCCGAACTGCAGGGCGTGATCGGCAGCCAGGACCCCGAGCGCGTCGTACTGATGTGCGGATCCGGCGTGACCGCCTGCCACCTGCTCCTGGCGATGGAAAGCGCCGGCCTGAGCGGCGCCCGCATCTACGCCGACTCCTGGAGCGGCTGGGTCAGCGACCGCACCCGCCCGGTCGCCACCGGCGCCTGACAGCGCGCGGGGTCGGATCCGTTTCCCAACGGGAAACGGCTCTGACCCCAATCGGCCAGGTCGCCGTGCAAGGCGCAGTCGAGCGCGGCTCGACTCTACAAAATCGCATTTCGATTGATTTGACCCCGTGCCGACCAACGGTCGGCACCACCATCAGCAGCAGGTTCCAACAGATCGCGGAAAACTGTCGAAGGCGGGGTGGGTCCGGTTGAGGGGGTGTGAGCGGCATGGATGCCGCGACCAAGCCCCCATGGGTGAGGGCAATTTGCTTGCGAAGCACTGCTTCGCAATCACCCGAACGCACAGCCGCCAGCGGCTGGGCCGGACCCCGGAGGGGGGTTCACGGCGTCCCCCTCAACCGGACCCACCCCGCCATCCCTCAGGAAGCCAGCTTCTGCTGTTGCTCTGGCTTCGGCCTCTGCAGGTGCAGGGCGCAGCCCTGCCGATCAGCCCAACCCCTGCAACGGCACCTTCGCCAGCACCCGCGCCCACGGAAACAACGGCCCCGGATCCCGCTTGCGCGCCACCGTCAGCCCCGCATCATCACTGGCCGGCACCTGCTCCAGATCCAGCTGGTCATGCCCGGCAATGCGCTGCAGCGACGGATACCGTGCCACCAGCGCCAGCAGCAGCGCCTCCAGCGCCACCAGCTGCGCCTCGGTATATGGCTCGTCCATCGCCTGGTGGCGGCTGTCGAACCAGTGCGGGTAACGCCCGGTATTGACCAGCTCGATGCCCACCGTATCGGCGTTCATGCCGCGCACGTGGTGAGCGATGCGCTCCGGCGCCACGTACTGCACCACGCTGCCGTCGCGGTCGATGTAGAAATGCCCGCTGTTGCCCGCGCCGCTGTCATACAGCACGCGCTCGCCATACTCGCGGGCCATCGCCAGGTCGGGCAGCTCGGTGCAGTGGATCACCACCATCCGCAGGCTGTCGGCATCACGCAGGGGCAGGCGATCGTGGTAGGGCAGGGGCTGCAGCTGCAGGCCGGGCAGGAGCGGGGTGGGCATGCGGCGATGCTAGCATTGCAGGATGAACCTGCCTTCCCGATCGACGTTGAACCGCTCCCTGGGAGCGCATGCATGAGCCGCGGCCACTGCATCCTGTCCCACGGCTTCGAGAGCGGCCCGGAGGCCACCAAGGTCACCGCCCTGGCCGAGGTTGCCGAGCGCCTGGGCTGGACCCACGAGCGCCCCGACTACACCGACCTGGACGCGATGAGCGAGATCAGCCGCGTCGGCGACGTGCGCACCCGCCTGCAGCGTCTGGTCGAGCGTGCCGCCGCGGCCGCCACCCAAGGCCCGGTGGTGCTGGCTGGCTCCAGCCTGGGCGCCTACATTTCCGGCATCGCCTCGCTGCAGGTGCCGGTGGCCGGCCTGTTCCTGATGGTGCCGCCCACCACCATGGGCCCGATGCCGGCGCTGGACGCCGCTGCCGTGCCGACCACCGTGGTCCAGGCCTGGCATGACGAGGTGGTGCCGGCCGTCGGGGTCATCGCCTGGGCGCAGGCGCGCTCGGCGCAGCTGCTGCTGGTGGACGACGGCCACCGCCTGGAACGCCACGTGGAGGCCTCCGCGCAGGCCTTCGAGCGCCTGCTGCGCCAGCTGTGAAGCCCGGGCGCACGGCGCGCCCGCCCGCTTTGACTACAATGGCAGCCCCGCCGCCCCCGGCGCGGGCCTGCCGGCCGTGTCCACGGCCCTCCTTTCCGACTGGCCCGGCCCCTGTGCCGCGCCCGACCACCTGCGAACCGATCCCGTGAAATTCTTCGTCTCCTGCGCCAAGGGCCTGGAATACCTGCTTGCCGATGAGCTGTCGGCCCTGGGCCTTGGCAAGGCCACCGCCACCATTGCCGGCGTCAACGCCGATGGCGAACTGGAGCAGGCGCTGCGGATCGTCATGTGGTCGCGCCTGGCCAGCCGCGTGCTGTGGCCGATCGACGAGTTCGAATGCCCGGACGAGCAGGCCCTGTACGACGGCGTGCGTGCGCTGCCGTGGCATGAGCACATCAAGCCGGAAATGACCCTGGCGGTGGACGCGCACGTGTCCGGCGACAAGATCACCCACGCGCGCTTCGCCGCGCAGCGGATCAAGGACGCCATCGTCGACCGCATGCGCGATGAAGGCCTGGAACGCCCCTCGGTCAACACCGACCTGCCCGACGTGCGCGTGAACCTGTCGCTGCGCAAGGGCCGTGCCTCGCTGTCGATCGATCTCGGCGGCGGCCCGCTGCACCGCCGTGGCTGGCGTGGTGCTGCCCACGAGGCGCCGCTGAAGGAAAACCTGGCCGCCGCGCTGCTGATGCGCGCGCAGTGGCCGCGCCTGCACGCCGCCGGTGGTGGCCTGCTGGACCCGATGTGCGGCAGCGGCACGCTGCTGATCGAAGGCGCGCTGATGGCCGCCGACGTCGCCCCCGGCCTGATGCGCCATGGCAGCCTGCCGCCGAGCCGCTGGCTGGGCTTCGACAAGGCCGCCTGGAAGACCATCCAGAGTGAAGCGCGTGACCGCGAAGCTGCTGGCCTGGCCGCGCTGAAGCCGGTCATCCACGGCAGCGACATCGACCCGGTGGCCATCCAGGCCGCCCGCGAGAATGCCGAAGTGGCCGGCGTGGCCCACGCCATCCGCTTCACCCGTGCGGACGTGGCCGACCTGGCCGCACCGGAGCAGGTAATCGGCGCGGTGGTCTGCAACCCCCCCTACGACGAGCGCCTGGCCGCCGATCCGGCGCTGTACCGCGCGCTGGGCAACGCCCTGCAGAAGGCCGTGCCGCAATGGCGCGCCAGCCTGCTGTGCGGCAATGACGAACTCGCTTTCGCCACCGGCCTGCGCGCCGGCAAGAAGTACCAGATGTTCAACGGTGCGCTGGAATGCGCGCTGATCGTCTGCGACCCGATCGCCGTGCCGGGCCGCGACCCGGCGCAGCCGCGCGAGCTGAGCGAAGGCGCGCAGATGGTGGCCAACCGCCTGCGCAAGAACCTGAAGAAGTTCAAGAGCTGGCGCGCGCGCGAGGACATCACCTGCTTCCGCGCCTACGATGCCGACCTGCCGGAATATGCGGCGGCCATCGACGTCTACGAAGAAGATGGCGGCCAGCGCCGCACCTTCCTGCACGTGCAGGAATACGCCGCACCGGCCGCGATTCCGGAAAACGACGTGCGCCGTCGCCGCAACGAACTGCTGGCCGCCGCGCGCGAAGTGTTCGGCGTGCCGCCGGAGCAGGTGTCGATGAAGTCGCGCGAGCGCGGCAAGGGCGGCAGCAAGTACGGTCGCTTCGAGCAGCGTGACGAGTTCATCGTGGTGCGCGAAAACAACGCGCTGTTGCAGGTGAACCTGTTCGACTACCTCGATACCGGCCTGTTCCTGGACCACCGCCCGCTGCGCCGGATGATGGCCGAGCAGGTGCGTGGCAAGCGATTCCTCAACCTGTTCTGCTACACCGGCGTGGCCAGTGTGCAGGCGGCGGTGGCCGGTGCGGCCAGCACCACCAGCGTCGACCTGTCGGCGACCTACCTGCAGTGGTGCTACGACAACCTGGCGCTGAACGGCCAGGGCGGCAACCAGCACCTGCTGGTGCAGGCCGATGCGATGGCGTGGCTGGAAGGCGATCGCGGCCAGTACGACGTGATCTTCTGCGATCCGCCGACGTTCTCGAACTCGGCCCGTGCCGACGACTTCGATGTGCAGCGCGAGCAGCTGAAGCTGCTGCGTGCGGCGGTGGCGCGCCTGGCGCCGGGCGGCGTGCTGTATTTCTCCAACAACTTCCGCCGCTTCAAGCTGGAAGAAAACGCCATCGCCGAGTTCGCCCAGTGTCGCGAGATCACCGCGCGCACGATTGGCCCGGACTTCGAGCGCAACGCGCGCATCCACCGCGCGTGGGAACTGAAGCGCTTGGGCTGACCGGGAACCTGGGGTCGGATCCCCTGCGCGCAGCGCAGGGGCTCTGAGCCCGGCTGCAGCCGTAGTAGATCCACGCCATGCGTGGATACGCGATGCCTGGGGATGGGGTCAGAGCCCTTGCGCTGCGCGCAAGGGATCCGACCCCGGCCGCGTCGGGTCGCACGTCTAGTAGATCCACGCCATGCGTGGATACGCGATGCCTGGGGATGGGGTCAGAGCCCTTGCGCAATGCGCAAGGGATCCGACCCCGGCTGCCGGGTTACAAAAACGCCACCACCAGGCCGAGAACCGGCAGCGCGATGGCCAGCGGTGCGATCCACGTCTGCCGGTACGGGTACAGGCCAAAGGCCAGCGGCACGCCGGCCAGGGTCAATGCACCCAGCCACAGCACCGGGCCCATCGCCCAGCCGTGGTCGACCACGCACAGCGCGAACGCGACCGTCAGCAACACCCAGCCCAGCACGCGCCACTGCGTGCGCCGTGCCGGCGTCGCGGCGGCCTTGCCGTGCAGGTCCTGCTGGTGCTTTGCCAGCGACAGCGCGGTGAACGCGGAGAACGACAGGGTCAGGGCCAGCAGCATCATGCGCTGGCCTCCGCTTCGGTAGCCGCAGGCGCAGCCGGTGCCTTGGCGGCTGCAGCCGCCGCTGCGCGCTTCTTCTTTTCAGCCGCGCTCAGCGGCGGCGTCCAGCGCTGCATGCGCCAGCCGCACATCGCCAGCATCGCGCCGAAGGCAAGCATCGACAGATCGAAGCCGGCCAGCACCCAATCGCCACTGAGCAGGGTCACGCCCAGGTGCGCATGGGTGGTCAGGGCATTGACCACCGGCACCAGCGCGAAGGCGGCTGCGCCGATGTACAGCTGCCACGCCCACATCATCCGCTTGGGCCAGATGAAGGCGGCCAGCAGGGCGGCGCCCCAGGCGTAGAAGAACACGTTGGCCTCGGCGTTGGAGCGCTCGGCCATCTCCAGCGGCAGCAGGCGGTTGCCCCAGAAGTAGGCGGCAAACGCGATCGGCAGGCCGGCCACGGCGCCGATGTTCAGCGCATCGACCAGGCGCAGGCCGAAGCCGATGCGCCCGCTCTTGGCGTGCTTGGGCCGTTCCTTCACCGCCCACAGCACCACGCCGCTGGCCACCATCAGGCAGCCGGTCAGGCCGGACAGGAAGAACAACGCACGCAGGCCCCAATCAGCGAAGCGGGCCAGGTGCAGGCCATACATCACGCCACGGGTGGCGGTGGCGCCGCCGGAGGGCGGGCTCTCCTGCAGCAGCGTGCCGCTGGCCATGTCATAGCGCAGCGCCGGGGTATCGGTGGACAGCCGCTTGCCGTCGCGCTGGCGGATGTCGATGACCGCGTTGGCGGCGCCCGGGTTGGTCACGGTGAAGCCGGCCACTTCCACGCCCTTCCAGTGCGCGCGCGCACTGTCCAGCAGCTGCGCGATCGGCATCGGCACCGCGCGGCCCTCGGCCGGTGCGCTCACCTCGGGCATGCCACCGAAGGCTTCGGCGAAGAACTTGTCCTCGTCCTGCGGGTAGGCCACTTTCACGCCCCACGGCAGGTACATGATCATCAGGGTGACGATGCCGGTGTAGGTGATCATCGCGTGGTAGGGCAGGGCCATCACCGCGCTGACGTTGTGGAAATCCAGCCACGACCGCAGGCCCTTGTCCTTGCGGAAGGTGAAGAAGTCCTTGAAGATTTTCTTGTGGGTGATGACGCCGGTGATGATCGCCACCAGCATGAACATCGCGCAGAAGCCCACCAGGTAGCGCGCCCAGTACACCGGGATGTAGTGCAGGTCGAAATGCAGGCGGTAGAAGAAATCACCGCCACGGGTGTCGCGCGCCTTCAGTTCGCCGCCGGTGTTCGGGTCCAGCGTTGCATCGCCGAAGGCACCGCGACGGCCCTTGGACGGATCGGCCTGGTCGGCAGGCACGCGCCAGAAGGTGCTCATGGCCGGGTTGCGCGGCTGCGGCAGCGTCACGTACCACATTTCGGCGTTGCCGGCCTTGTCCTGTAGGAAGTCGATGGCGCGCTGCGCGGCCACGTCGGTGCTGACCTTGGCGCTGGGCAGCTCCGGGCGCATCCAGCGGCTGATTTCCTCGCGGTAGTAGCTGGCGGTGCCGGCCATGAAGATCAGCAGCAGCAGCCAGCCGACCAGCAGGCCGGTCCAGGTGTGCAGCCAGGCCATCGACTGGCGGAATCCGTTCTTCATGCCCAGGCCCCCAGCAGGCGCGACGCGGCGGCCAGCAGCAGGGTGGGGCCAAGGATGCCGACCCAGGCGCGCAGTGCGCTGCGCGTAGCAAAGGCCCACAGCGCGGCGCAGGCGGCGACCACGATGGCCAGCAGCATGCCGGTCAGCACGGCCTGCCCGCGCGCGGCGGGCAGCGCCACGGCGCAGAACACGCTGGTCATCGAGGCCAGCGCGTAGCCGCCGAAGATCGCGGCCAGGGAACGGGACAGCACTCCCCAGCGTTCGCTGGCGAAGAAGGTGCTGAGGCGGGAGCTGGCAAGTTCGGGCGAGCGGTCCACGGCGGTCCTGCAGGTTCGTTGGAAGAAAGGCCGGCGCACAGAAGCGCGCCGGAGGTGGCCATCCGTGGCCGGGCGCCGGTCGCAGAACCGGCGCCATCCATCAGGGCATCAGAGCTTCCAGCGCAGGGTCATGGTGACGTTGCGCGGTTCACCCCAGTACACGCCGTTGTAGAAACCGACGTTGCTGTAATACTTCTTGTCCAGCAGGTTGCTGATGTTGAGCTGGGCGCTGAAGTTCTCGTTGAAGCGGTAGCCGCCGGCCAGGTTCAGCAGGTAGAACGCTTCCTGCTGGATGACGCCGGGTTCGGTGCGGCCGCTGGTCAGGTAGTCGGCCGCCGGCTTGGTGCTGGCGCGCCAGATGCGGCTCTGCCAGGTGGCACCGCCGCCCAGCCAGAAGCGGCCATCGATGCCGCCCGGACGCCAGCTGGCGTTGAGGCGGAAGGTGTCCTGTGGGGTGGTGCTGTTCTGTACCACGCCGAGCTGGCTGCGGCTGACGGCGTGGGCGAAGCCCGCCGAGAGGTTCCAGCTTTCGCCGATACTGCCCTGTGCTTCCACTTCCCAGCCGTGCACCTTGTTGCCCTTGCCGGTGGAGCGGTAGGCCTGGGTGCCATCCGGAAGCGAATTCAGCGGCACCGAATCATCGACCTCGGCCACATTGTCCTTCTCGCCCTCGAAGATCGCCGCAGAGGCATTCAGCAGGCCGTCGAAGAACTCGGCCTTCAGGCCGCCTTCGTACATCTTGCCGACCACCGGCTCCAGGTAGCTGCCGTTCTTGTCGCGGTAGTTCTGCGGCGCGAAGATGTCGGTGTAGCTGGCATAGGCGCTGAGCACGCGGTTGAAGTCGTACACCACGCCGGCGTACGGGGTGGTCTGGTCCTTGGGCTTGTAGCCGGTGCGCGTGGTGCCGGTGCGGTTGCCGCTGCTGTCGTAGCTGTAGCGCCAGGTCTTGGTTTCCCAGTTGCCGTAGCGCACGCCGGCCACCACCAGCAGCGGGTCGGCCAGGCGCAGGCGGGTAGCCACGTAGGCCGCCTGCTGGCGCAGCTCATCCTGCGAACCCAGGTAGCCCGGACGGGTCACCGACAGCGGCGCGACATCGCCGGTCCAGTTCCGCCAGTCGGGCACCTGGGTGTAACTGGTGGGGTAGGGGTCGATGGATGCCGACGGGTACTCGCCCTTGCGCACCGACTGGCCTGCGCCGAACACCACTTCCTGGGTGTGGCCGAACAGTTCGAAGCTGCCGGTGGCGTTGACGTCCGCCACATCCATCGTGCTGTCTTCGACGAAGTTGCCGATGTAGGCCAGCACGCCGGTGCCGTCGGCACGCGGGTAGCCCTGCGCGCCATACCAGACCGCGCCATCGGTGTTGCGCTTGGCGCGGCTGATCGCGGCCTTCACTGACCAGTGGCTGCCCAGCTGCTGTTCCAGCCGCGCGAAGGTGGTCTTCTCGATGATCGGCCAGCTGCTCCACGACGCCGAGAAGTTGGTCGAGCGCGGCAGGTTGGCCGGTGTGCCGTCCGGGCCCCAGTACGGCACCACGCCCCAGGTCACGCCGCTGGTGTGCGGCGACTGGTATTCGTAGCCCACCTCGAGCAGCGTGCTGTCGGTCAGGTCGGCCTGGACGATGCCGTAGAACACGTCCTTGTCCAGCTGGTAGACATCACGGAACGAGTCGCTCTGCTGCTTGGCGGCGACCACGCGCGCGCGGATGCGGCCGTCCCAGGCGATCGGGCCGCCCAGATCGGCTTCCAGACGCTGGTTGCCCCAGCGGCCCAGGGTCAGGTTGGCACCCATCTGGAAGGTGTCGGTCGGGCGCTTGCGCACCATGCTGATGGTGCCGGACGGGTCACCGGCGCCGGTGGTCAGGCCGGTGGCACCGCGGATCACTTCGATGCGCTCGTAGATCACGTTGTCGGTGTTGGTCTTGATCGACCCACCGAACGTGTTGAGCATGCCGTCGATCTGGAAATTGGTGATGTTGTAGCCACGCGAGACATAGTTGATGCGCTCGCTGTCGGTGACCGCCACATGCACGCCGGTCACCTGGCTCATCACATCGGACAGCGAGAACAGGCCCATGTCATCCAGGCGCTGGCGGGTGATGACGGTGACCGACTGCGGCGTCTCGCGCAGGGACAGGTCCAGCTTGGTCGCACTGCGGGTGTTCTTCACCGTGTAGCCGTTCTGGATCTCGCCGTCGGCGGTTACTTTCACCGTGTCCAGCGTGCGCGCATCGGCGGCGGACGGTGCATCGGCGTGGGCCAGCGGGGCACACAACGACGTGGCCAGGGCCAGCGCCAGGGGGGAAACGACGGGAATGTTCGGTCGGGCCATACAGTGCGATTCCATGCAGGAGAAAAACATCAGCGATGGAATCCATGCGTGCGGGCGCCTGCGCGGAATCGCGCGACCCGAGGCATCTCCCATCACCACGCGCTGACGGCCAGGGCCGTCGGCGCACGAGGAGCCGGGGATGTACACGGGCGGAAGCGCGGTGGGGGCGCCAGGTGGCTGAGCGTACAACCGATCAGTAAATGATAGGCATTCGCATTTCGTTAATCAAGCATGGGTCGGCCGGGGCCGGGGCCGGCCTTCAGCGCGAAGCGCAGGCGCGGGTGACGTCGTCGTTGAGCTGCCGCTGCGGCGTGCGCGTGCCGAACCACTCGGCCATCTCGCGGCGCGCCCGCGCCTTGTCGCAGGCCTCGGCGTTGCTGGCGGCCTCGATGACCGTGCCGGATCCCTGCGGCGCACTGCGGCCGGCGTTGGCCTGAAGCTGACGGCGCGCATCGCGGAGCTCGCGGTCGACCCGCTCCGATTCCTGCCAGCTGAGCTTGGGATCACGCACGATCGGCCGCGTCACGCCCGTATCCTGCCCGCTCGGGCAGGGCAGCGTCTGGTAGACGCTACGACCGCCATCGTTGCACTTGTACACACGCTGCGCGCACGCATCACCTGCCGCCGCCAGCAGTGGCAGCAACACCCATATCCTTCGCATGGATCCCCCCACGGGCCACCTTGGCCCGCATGGCGCGGGAGCATAAGGAGTGCGACCCCGGTCGCGCAATATGCCTTCGTCTTCCGCCAGACATGGGGTCAGAGCCCGTTGCGCAGCAACGGGATCCGACCCCGTGCCGACCAACGGTCGGCACCCACCATCAGCAGCGGGAAACTGTCAGGGGCGGGGCGGTGTGGG
>NZ_JBRRCR010000005.1:0-93337 GCF_056759115.1 Stenotrophomonas sp. STEN087
TGGGATTACGATTTCGCCAAAGCTTGGGGGGGGGTGAGCCCCCCCCCTTTCCGTCCTGTTGCCGCGAGGGGCGGTGGGGTAAACCCCTCCGACATCCCTCGACTCTACTCGCGCTCGCTATACTTGCATGGCCCACCGTGCTGCCCGGAACAGCTGCCATGCCCACCCGAATCGACTTCCGGCCCTCGCTGGACCTGGCATGCAGGATCACCGGCATGCGCGTTGCCCTGGTCGGGGAAGTCACCGAAAGCGCCTGGCGTTCGATCCAGAGCATCGACAGCGCGGGCCTGGGCATTTCCAGCGGCATGATCCTCGATATCAACCGCACCTTCTGCAAGGACGTGAGGTCTTCGCGGGCGCCGGTCTGGTTCGGCGATGCGCTTGCCCATCCGTTGTTCATCGACAGCCCGATTCCGGGCATGTACGGCTTCCGCAGCTACATCTCGGTGCCGCTGCTGCTCGCCGATGGCTCCATCTTCGGCACCCTGTGCACACTGGACCCCGAGCCGAAGCCGGTGGACGAGCAACAGGTGCAGTCGATGAACGACGTGGCGGCGCTGGTCGCCGCGCAGATCGACGCATTGCGCAGCCACGATGCCGACAGCCGTACCATCGACGGCCTGAAGGAACAGGGCGACATGGTTGGCCGGCAGCTGGCCGAGTACGAACAATCCAATGCCGAGCTGCAGCGCGTGGCCAAGCAGCGTGAGGAGTTCATCGGCGTGCTGGCGCACGACCTGCGCAACCCGGTGCAGGCCATCCGCGCCGGCGTCGATCTGCTGGGCCTGGGGGCATTGACTGATTCGCAGCAGAAGGTACTGGGCCACATCAACGACAGTGCCGATCGCATCGCCGAGCTGATCGATGTCACCCTGGATTTCGCACGGGGCCGCTTGGGCACCGGCATCGCCCTGAAGCTGGAGCCATGGTCGGACCTGTCCGGCGTGCTCGCGATGGCCTGCCGCGAGGCCATGCGCCCCTATCCTGGCCGCAATTGCGAGGTTGACCTGCAACTGCCCGTCACCTTCGTCTGCGACGCCGCACGGCTGTGCCAGCTGCTGGCAAACCTGGTCATCAACGCCGCCATCCACGGCACCCCCGGACAACCGATACACGTCAAAGGCCGCAGCGTGGGCGCGGGCATCGAAATCAGCGTAGCCAACCAGGGCGTGATCCCGGCGGCGCAGATGGGCCACCTGTTCGAACCCTTTGCGCGGCCGCAGGAACGGCGGTTGGATTCCGGCCTGGGGCTGGGCCTGTACATCGCGGCGCAGATTGCCAAGGCCCATGGCGGCACGCTCACCGTGACCAGTTCCAGCGACGAAGGCACCGTGCTGACCATGCGTCTCTGAGGCCGCCGTTTCGCGTGCAGAGCGGCTACACGCCCGACCCGCTACCCTGTTGCACCTTCCTGCCCAGAGCGGCCATGTCTTCCTTCCCCCTCCCGGCGTCCGAGCGCGGGCAGCTTGCGTACCGCTTGCTGCAGGACAGTGATTGGGCGCGCTCGCCGGCCGCCGCCGCCGCACCGGTCGAACTGCGCACCGTGCTGTCCATGATCCTCGACTCGCCGGAGCCGCTCTGGATCGCGTGGGGCGTGGAGGAGATGACGTTCTTCTTCAACGATGCGTACCTGCCGATGCTGGGCGGCAAGCTGCACGGCGCGATGGGCAGCGGCCTGCGGCAGGTCTGGGCTGATGTGTGGGAAGACGTGCGGCATGCCATTGCCGATGCCTTTGCCGGCACCAGCCGCAGTTTCCAGAACCTGCCACTGATGATGGATCGCGACGGGGCCATGAAGGAGACGTTCTGGACGTTCTCCTATTCGCCGTTGCGGATGGCCGATGGCGAGGTTGCCGGGCTGCTGTGCGTGGTGAGCGAACAGACCGAACGGGTGATCGAGCGCACCCTGCACAGCCGCCAGGTGGCGGCCATTACCCAGGAAGCGCGCGAAGCCCACCTTGAGCTGGTGCGCGCGCGTGAGCAATTGCGCCAGGCGCAGAAGCTGGAGGCCATCGGCCAGCTCACCGGCGGGGTGGCACATGACTTCAACAACCTGCTGCAGGTCATCACCGGCTCGGCGGACATGCTGTTGCACACCGCGCAGCCCGAGGACCCGCGCGGCACGTATGTGCACTCCATCGTCGCCGCTGCGGAGCGTGCAACGCGGTTGACTGCCCAGCTGCTGGCCTTCTCGCGCCGGCAGAGCCTGTCACCGGAAGTGTTCGACCTGCGCGAGAGTGTGCACGCACTGGCGGACATCATCACGACCGTGGCTGGCGCCCGCGTCTCGGTCGCCATCACCCTGCCCGATACCCCGCTGCAGGTGCTGCTGGACCGTAGCCAGCTGGATACGGCACTCATCAACATCGTGGTCAATGCCCGCGATGCCATCACCGGCCATGGCAACGTCACCATCGACGTGCAGCGGGTGACCGCCGTGCCCTCCGTTCGTTTTGCCGCGCCGATGAAGGGCGACTTCGCCGCCATCAGCGTCAGTGACACTGGCACCGGCATCGAACCTGCGGTGCTGGACCACATCTTCGAACCGTTCTTCACCACCAAGGATGTCGGTGCGGGAACGGGGCTGGGCCTCAGCCAGGTGTTCGGCTTCGTCAAGCAATCAGAAGGCGAAGTGGACGTGCACAGCCAGCCCGGCACCGGAACGCGGTTTACTCTGTACCTGCCACTGAGCCAGAGCAGCGAGAGCGCGCCGCGCCCTGCGCAGCACGACGGGCTGGTGCATGGCCACGGATTGTGCGTACTGGTGGTCGAGGACAACATCGATGTGGCCGAGTTCGCCGTGGCCGCCCTGCGCGAACTCGATTACCAGGTGGTGCTGGCACGCAATGCCGCTGACGCACTGGCCGAGCTGGAACGCGATGCCCATCGCTTCCAGGTGGTGTTCACCGACGTCGTGATGCCGGGGGTGAACGGCCTGGACCTGGCCCGCACGATCCGGGAGCGGTTCCCCTCTCTGCCCGTCATCCTCACCAGCGGTTACAGCGAGCTGCTGGCTCGCGACCCAGGGCATGGCTTTACCCTGCTGCGCAAACCCTACACGCTGAAACAGCTGGCCCAGGTCATCAGCGAAGCGGGGCAGCATCGGCGGTAGAGGGCCACTTGGCGGGCGACGCCATGTTCACGCAATGTTGCTGTAATACGGTGCGGCACCGCCAATTCCCTCCCGCCGCGACGCACGCCCATGCATATCCTGCTGATCGAAGACGAAGCCGAACTGGCCGCTACGTTGAAGGGGGCGCTGCAGCGTGAGCAACACGTGGTGGACCTGGCCGGTACCGTGGCCGTGGCCCGCGAGGCCGCGCTGTGCGGGCGGCACGACCTGGTGCTGCTGGACCGCACCCTGCCCGACGGCGATGGCCTGGCCCTGATCGACCTGCTGCGCCAGCACAACCCCGGGGTCCCGGTGATCGTGCTGAGCGCGCTGGGCCAGCTGCCGGACCGCGTGGCCGGGCTGGACGAGGGCGCCGACGATTACCTGGGCAAACCCTTCGCGCTGGAGGAACTGTTCGCCCGCATCCGCGCCGTGGGCCGTCGCCCGGGTGGCCTCAATGCTGAGACCGTGACCATCGGTCGGCTGAGCTTCGATCCGGTCTCCGGCGAGACCCGCATCGGCGGTGAGCGCCTGGACCTGCCACGCCGCGAAATCCGCGTACTGGCCGCGCTGGCACGGCGCATGGGCCGCACGGTGCTGCGCGAATCGCTCGAGATGGCCGTCTACGGTTTCGATGACGGCGTCCATTCCAACACCCTCGATTCCCACGTTTCGCGCCTGCGCCGCAAGCTGGCCGAGGCCGACGCCGGCGTGGAGATCCACGCCATCCGCGGCGTCGGCTACCTGATGCGGGAGATCAAATGAAGGCGCGTCGTCCTTCGCTGAAGTGGCCGCTGATCGTCAAGCCACTGGTCTTCCACCTGCTGGCGTTGCTGCTCGCCTTCACCGTGCTGCTGATGGTACTGGTGCGCGTGGACAGCGGCGGCTACTACACCATCCAGACCTTCGCACCGATCGCCGCCAATGCCGTGCACCGCGATGCCAACGGCAATCTGTACGTGCAGCACACGCCAGAACTGGCCGAGGCCCTGCACACAGCCCCTGGCGCGTGGTTCATCGCCGAGGATGAGCGAGGCCATCACGTGACCTTCGGCAACGTGCCGCCTGCCTATGCCTCGCTGGTCGGGCTGCTGGATGGAATCCCCTTCGGTGATCTGCGCGGGCGCGAGCGCGGCGACGGGCTGGCGGTGGTGGTGCGCCAGCACACCGGCCCGGCAGGCAAGCTGACCATCATGGCGCATGGTGAAGTGGATTCGCTGACCTGGCAGATGGCGCTGGCCGCGCACATCATTACCGTGCCGATCTTCCTCGTATTGGCGCTGGTGACCATCGTGCTGACGCCGATGATCGTGCGACGCGCACTGGCCGGGGTGGAGCGCATCGCTGCCGAGGCAGGAAAGATCTCCGCCAATCGCCGCGGCGTCCGCCTCACCGCCAACGCAGTGCCTGTGGAGATCGCGCCCTTGGTCGATGCGGTGAACGACGCGCTGGAGCGACTGGACGAAGGGCACGAACGCCAGCGCCGTTTCATTGCCGCTGCCGCCCACGAACTGCGCACGCCCATCGCCATCCTGCAGGTGAAGTTGGATGCCGCCGACGACGCGACCTCGCACAGCCTGGCACTCGAAGTGACCCGCCTGGCCACGCTGGCCGAGCAGCTGCTGGACCTGCACCGCATGGACGATGCTGGCCCGAAGGAAACGTTGAACCTGGCACGCGTGGCCAAGCGCGTGGTGGCCGACCTGGCGCCGTTGCTGATCCAGTCCGAACGCACGGTAGCCGTGGCGGTGGAACAGCACTACCCGGTGCTGGGCGAGGCAGGCGCGATCGAGCGGGTGATTTCCAACCTGGTGTTGAACGCGGCCGAACATGGGGGCCGCAACGTGATCGTGCGCGTCCAGGGCAGCTGCCTGGAAGTGGAAGACGATGGCCCCGGCATTCCGGTCTCCGAGCGCGAACGCGTGTTCGAACCCTTCCAGCGGTTGCGCCCGCGCCAGAGCGGCGCAGGCCTGGGCCTGAACCTGGTGCAGCAGGTGGTGGAGCGCCACGGCGGCCGCATCACGATTCTTGATGCGCCCGGCGGCGGCGCCTTGATCCGGATCGAGTTCCCGCCGCACCCGGGTGCGAATCCCAGCGTGGAATGACTGCCCGCTGTCTGCCAGGCGGTTGCCGCGCGCACTGGCAAGCTTGCGGCAATGTTGGCTGATCAGTATCGGGCACACGGTGCGCTTGCGTGCGGCTGTTCCGTACTGAAAGGATGCCCATGCCGCAGGTTGCACCCCCGCCACCCCGCAGCACGCACCAGGTCGGCGCGAGCTCCAGCGCTCCCAGCTTGACCGCCGCCGCCTGGAACCGGCGCGCGGCCTCGAACGGGCTTGCGCATTGGCCACGCTGGCTGCGTGGGCTGCCGGAAGCCGCGCGACCGATCGCACTGGTAAGTCTGTTCGGCGCGCTGTTCATGGCCCTGCCCGGCCTGGCACTGGTCATTGTCGCAGCGCTGCACGCAGGCACCGCGCTGGCTGTGGCTACGCTGCTGCTGGTGGCCACACACGCCACGCTGCATGCCGTGGCGGCGCGGGCAGAGGCGCGTGGCGAAATGCCCGGTGCGTGGGCGCAGCTGCTGGACGCGCACGCGCCGGCACTGCTCTTATGGACCAGCCTGCTGCCATTCGTATCGGACGTTTCCACGGGCCCCGCCCTGATGCTCGGCGCCAGCCTTGCACTGGCGCTGGGCAATGCGTGGATGACCGCGCGCGGCCGCCATCGCCACTGGCGGCGTCCACTGCATGCGGCGACGGCCTTGCTGCTCGCCGCCACCGTAGCCGCGCAGGCGCCGGCAGTGCCCCTGCCCGCCCGCGCGATGCTGCTGGCGGCCGTGGCCTTCCTTGGTCTGTCGGTGGTCGTACAGCTGCGTAGCGGCACGCGCCGCATCACCGGTCAACTGCTGCTGGTGCTGGTCAGTGTGGGCGCAGCCATCGCCGTGGCCCTGCAGATCGGCACCGCCAACAGCTGAACAGGCTCAGCGCCGCAAGCTTGGCGCAATCCAGTGCATCGAGACTCGGCCCTGCCTGCACGCACAGGCACGCCCGTCTCTTCTGCAAGGATTTCCGATGTTCCCCACTGCACGGGCGCCGCGCCCATGAGTGCCGCACCCCGCAACCGTCGCCGCCTGTGGATCACCGCCATTACCGGACTGTGCCTGCTGACGGCAACCGTCCTGTGGCTGATGCCGGCCGCACCGCCCGAACTGGATGTGGCGCCCGTACAGCGCGGCAACATCGAACAGGTGGTCGAAGCCACCGGCACCCTGAAGCCCTCGCGCCTGGTCAGCGTGGGCGCGCAGGTATCCGGACGCATCGAGAGCCTGCACGTGAAACTGGGCGACAAGGTGAAGGCTGGCGACCTGATTGCCGAGATCGACTCGCGCACCCAGCGCAATGCCTTGCAGAGCGCACAGGCCGCACAGCGCAGTGCGCGGGCCAACCGTGATGCGCTGGCCGCCGACCTGCGCCAGTACGAACTGACCCTGCAGCGCCAGCAGGCGCTGGTCGCCCGCCAGCTGGTGGCGCGTGCCGACTACGATGCGGCGAAGACCAAGGTCGACGCCACCCGCGAACAGATCGCCGCCCTCGATGGCGAGGTGGTCCAGCGGCAGACCGATGTCGACGTGGCCCAGACCAATCTCGGTTACACCCGCATCACCGCGCCCACCGATGGCACCGTGCTGGCCGTGGTCGCCCGCCAGGGGCAGACGGTCAACGCCGTGCAGAGCGCGCCGACCATCGTGATGCTGGGCAACCAGGACGTGATGACCGTCTACGCCGAAATCTCCGAGGCCGACGTGGTGCACACCGCGCTGGGCCAGGAAGCATTCTTCACCATCCTCGGCGACAGCGGCCGGCGCTACAGCAGCACGCTGCGTGACATCGCACCGGCACCGGAATCGATCACCAACGAAGACACCTCCGGCTTTGCCACGCCCGGTGCATCGGCCGGCGCCAGTCGCGCGGCCATGTACTACAACGGCCAGTTCGACGTGGACAACGCCGATGGTCGGCTGCGCAGCTACATGACCGCACAGGTCCGCATCGTGCTCGGCCGTGCTGCCGGCGTGCTGACCATCCCCTCGGCCGCGCTGGGCGTGCGTGCCGCCGATGGCAGCCATACCGTGCAGGTGCGCGGTGCCAATGGCCGACCGGCCGCGCGGCGCATCACCACCGGGCTGGACGACCAGATCAACGTCGAAGTGCGCAGCGGCCTGCAGGAAGGCGAACACGTGGTGCTGGCCCAGGCCGACGATGCGGCAAGCGCCGCTGCGCAGCCATGACCGACATCGACATGGACCAGTCGCTGCTGCGCGTGCGCGGCATCCGCCGCGAATTCGCCGCGGGCGAACAGACCTTGGTGGTGCTCGATGGCATCGACTTGGATATCCGCGCCGGCGAGCTGGTGGCCATCGTCGGCCAGTCCGGGTCGGGTAAGTCCACGCTGATGAACATCCTCGGCTGCCTGGACCGCCCCTCCGCCGGCACCTACCAGATCGCCGGCCGCGAGACCGCGCAGATGGCGCCGGACGAGCTGGCTGAGCTGCGCCGCGAGCACTTCGGCTTCATCTTCCAGCGCTACCACCTGCTGACCGACCTGACCGCGCTGGGCAACGTGGAAGTCCCCGCCATCTACGCCGGGCAGCCGGCCGCCGAGCGCCGTGCCCGCGCGCAGGCTCTGCTGCAGCGGCTGGGCCTGGGCGAGCGCATGCAGCACCTGCCCGGTGAGCTGTCCGGCGGCCAGCAGCAGCGCGTGTCCATCGCACGCGCGTTGATGAACGGTGGCGCGGTGATCTTTGCCGACGAACCGACCGGCGCGCTGGACACGCAGTCCGGCAAGGACGTGATGGCGATCCTCGGCGAGCTGCATGCCGAAGGCCACACCGTGGTGCTGGTGACCCATGACATGGCCGTGGCCGAGCATGCCCAGCGCATCATCGAGATCCGCGATGGGCGCATCGTCGACGACCGCCCGACCGCCGCCGCCCGCGAGGCCACCGCGAATACGGCCGCTGCCCTGCAGCCACGCCACGAAGGCAGCGGCTGGACGGCACTGCGCGACCGATTCGGAGAAGCTTTCCGCATGGCCCTGCGTGCGATGAACGCCCATCGCATGCGCACCTTCCTGACCATGCTCGGCATCATCATCGGCATCGCCTCGGTGGTCTCGGTAGTGGCACTGGGCACGGGTGCACGCCAGGCCATCCTGTCCAACATCGCTTCGCTGGGCACCAGCACCATCGAGATCTACCCCGGTTCGGGCTTCGGCGATGTGCATGCGGCGCAGGTGGAAACCCTGACGCCTGGCGACAGCGTAGCCCTGGCCGCACAACCCTACGTCGATGGCGCGACGCCCAGCGTGGCCAGCAGCGGAACCGCACAGCGCGGCAACCGCTCGGCCAACGTGCAGATCCAGGGCGTCAGCGAGCAGTACTTCCGTGTGCACGGCCTGAAGCTGGGGCACGGCCGCTTCTTTGGCCACGCGGCCGTGGACGGTTACCAGCAGGCGGTGGTGATCGATGCCAATACGCGTGCGCGGTTCTTCGTCGCGCAGGAAGATCCCATCGGCCAGAGCCTGCTGCTGGGCAACGTACCGGTGCGGGTGGTGGGCGTGGTGAAGAAAGACGCCGGGGCTGTGGGTGATTCCTCGCTGCTGCAGGTGTGGGTGCCGTACACCACCGCCATGGCGCGCATGCTCGGGCAGAGCCATGTGTCCAGCATCACCGTGCGCGTCTCCGATACCGTGGGCATGCAGACGGCAGAAGCCTCGATCAACCGGTTGCTGCAGCGCCGCCATGGGCGCACGGATTTCTACATGAGCAACAACGCGCAGATCCGCCAGTCCATCGAACAGACCACGCGCATCCTGACCTTGATGATCAGCGCAATTGCAGCCATTGCGCTGGTGGTGGGCGGCATCGGCGTGATGAACATCATGCTGGTGTCGGTGACCGAGCGCACCCGCGAGATCGGCGTACGCATGGCGGTGGGCGCGCGGCGCAGCGACATCCTGCAGCAGTTCCTGATCGAATCGGTGCTGGTGTGCCTGCTGGGCGGCGTGCTGGGCATCGCCGTGGCGCTGGCGCTGGGGGCAGTGCTGGCGTTGGCGGATATCGGCTTCACCCTGGTGTTCTCCGCTGCATCGATCGTGGCCGCGTTCGCCTGCAGCAGCCTGATCGGCATCGGCTTCGGTTTCCTGCCCGCGCGCCGCGCCGCGCAGCTGGACCCGGTGGAGGCGCTGGTTCGCTGAACGGCACGCCGGGTGTCGTGGCGACGGCAGGTTCGCGCAATGTCCGCACGCTGTACTGAGCCTACCGACAGAGCGCACAGGAGCGGAACGATGTTTCAGAAGACAGGACGCAGCGCATTGCTGCTGGCGGCAGCGGTGCAGATGCTGGTGCTGCTGCCGTACGCAGGCACGGCACAGGCACAGCACCGCGACGGCTACCGTTCCGGCTGGGACCGCGGCTACGAAGACCGGCAGCGTGACGAGCGGGAGCGCCGCGAGCGCGAACGGGAGCGCGACCGCCGCGATGACGCCAAGGCCAAAGGCGTGGTGGTGGGCGTGGTCGGCGCGGCCGTGGTGGCTGGGGTGATTGCAGCCGCCGCCAAGCGCGAGCGCGAGACCCGCGAGCGCGTCGACTACTGCATGCAGCGCTACGGCAACTACGACCGTCGCAACGACACCTACCGCGGATCGGATGGCTACAGCTATCCCTGCCGCTGACACCAGGTACTTCATTCAAGGAAACTACCGCATGAACAAGACCACGCTACTGATTGCCCTGTGTGCTGCACCGCTGCTCGGCCACGCCGCCAGCAGCGACCCGAAGCAGGCCTACATCGATTCGAGCTTCGCTGCCATGGACAGCAACGGCGATGGCCGCATCGACAAGGCCGAGTACGCGAAATACCAGCAGGCACGCTTCAGCAAGCAGGCGGATTCGATCGATGCTGCGTTCAAGGAAATGGACAAGAACAAGGACGGGAAGATCAGCAAGGAAGAAGCCGCCGTGGTGCCGGAAATCGCGAAGTACTTTGCGGGCCTGGACACGGATGGCGACGGCTACCTGTCGCTGAAGGAGATGCAGCAGGCGATGGTGGCAGCGCAGACGGCGGACGCCCCGACGAAGTAATGCCGTGGTGGGTGCCCACCAAGGTGGGCATCTACCGGCTCAACAACGCTGATGAATCAACGCACCTTGTACAACACCACCGCACCCAGCCGCGGTTCGAACGCCGGCACGGTCTGCTGGGTCAACGCCGTGCCCTTCGCATCCCACACCAGCGTCTCCACCGGGTACTCATCCTTGCGGGTCATCTGGTCGATCTTCGCCACGACGACCGTCGCAGCCGCCGGCACTTCCGGGTTCCACCCGAACACACCCACGCGCCCATAGAACACCGCCGGCGCCGAAGCATCCAGGCGGCGGTCCGGGCACATCACCAGGCCGCGGTCGAGCATCACCCGCAGCGCGCCCACCGGCACCTTCTTCACGGTAGGTGCGGTGCGCTCGGTGCTGTGCCCGGGGCATACGTTGGCGGCACTAGTGACCATGTCTTCGGCCACCTGGCGGTCGGACTGGGCGAAGGCCAGCGCCGGGGCCAAGCAGAGGCCGAGCAGGACAAGCGGGGACTTCCGGGTCATTGCTGGATTCCTTGAATGGGTTGCAAGCGAACTTAGCAATGGCCGCACGCGGAGTTGCAAAGGCGGCGTGAGGCTTCGGTTACGTCGTCATGGTGCCTAGCCCATGCGCATGGATGGGTTGTCCCGTGTCTGCAGGTCCATCTCCTGGCGCTGCACCTGGCTCTGCTCGAGGTCCACGCTGGCCACCTGCAAGCGCTGCAGCGACTGCTCGACCGGTGTCTGCACCGCGAGATCCGTCGGCATCGACGCGCGCAGATGCGCGGGGTCGTCTGGCTCGCCCTGCACCACGAAGACGTTGCGGCCGGCAGGGTTGTCGCTGGTCTGCGCGCTCAACATCACGTGGTCGGCCCGCTCCAGGTTGTGCTGGCGCGCCAGCGCCATCACGCTGGCGGTCAGGCGCTCGCTGCTTTCATCATGCGTGCGCCCTGCCTGCGCATCCAGAACCGCCACACCCTGCCTGACCTGCTGCAGCAGACCGTACTCGGCATGGCCCGGCCCGATATCGGCCAACCGGGTCGGGGCGAGGCGGGGATTCTGCAGATCGTCGACCGACGCTGTGAACGGGCTGCGGGTGATCGTGCGGAACGTATCGTCTGGATGGAACTGGGTGGCCTTCTGCTGGCGCTCCAGACGCACCTCGCGCGCATCATTGAGTTCAGCAATGCGTGCGGGATCAGTGATCTCGCTCATGGTCACATGGCCACCACCGGCGCTGACACTGGTCCACTTCTTCTCCCCCTCGAAGTACATGGCGTAGTGGCTGTTGCCGCCGATCACGTTTGGGTCGACCGACGAGCGACCTTCAAGGGCTTGGACGGCTTCATGCGCCGTCAACGTGAGCACATAGCGACCGCCCTTCCACTTCCCCATCTGCGTCAGGGCATCGGTACTGGTATCCCAGGCGCGCGTCATGCCTCGGTAGTCGTTGTTGAGCATGCCGGTCCAGATCTGCTCCATCTTCTGCGGACCTTCCTTGGCAAGTGCGGCCTGCAGCAGCACGCGCGGGGTCCAGCAGTTTGGATCAAGCCTGTGATGCTCGAAGGCACGATCATGCGACAGCATCACGTCCCTGCCCGGCAGGTTCAAGGCAAGATCCGGGCGTTTCAGGTCGAACCAGCGCTGCCTGCGCTCGAGGTCCTGCACGATCAGGGTCTGCCCAAAAGACTCCCATTCCCGCTCGCTCAGATTCGCGTTGGGGTGGCGGGAGCCATTGTCGTGCTGGTGCGACGCGTGGCTCTGCGCGTAACTGTTGGCCACACGTCCAGGCAGGCTGTCATTGCGCACCACTCCAAGTGCCAGCGTCCCGTAGCCGTCGGCCCCCTCCAGCTGCGACAGATAGTTCCAGTAAAGCTCGCGATTCCCGGACCTTGCGTAATGTCCGAGGATTTCCAGATTCTTTTCGCTCAATCCACTCATGCCTGCCTCCCTGTAGGCAACGAATTACTTCACCGTGCTTTCCGCAAGGACACGCCTCACGGCACTCTCCATGCGTTTCCAATCCTGCAGAAACACCCTGTTATAGCTGAGCATGATCGAAAGCTTGCTCTCGTCATCCACGAAGTAGTGCGTACAACCTGCCACTGTAGATCCAGGCATGTCCGTGATCTCGCTGCCTTGCACACGCAGGCCATCAGCACTGTGCTTCCTGCTGTCGCACTTGATGAAGGTGGTCAGGCGAGCCTGTGCATCACGGACCACGTACCAGTCACCTTCGTAAGCCGGGTTCCGCGGTGCCGGCCTGCCATAGCGGGCCTGGTATTGTTCTGAATACACGGCCATCTTCTTTTCATCGATGGCGTACGGAATCAAGCCCAAGGTTTCAGGCTGCGCGATACGCAGATCAAGCCTGGCAGCAGGATCACGGTGCTCCACCGAATCGCCGTCCGTACGGGCCTCGTCGCCCGAGTACCGTGCCAACACTGTTTGGATGGGCACACGGTCGACGTAGTCAATGAGGACTTTGATCTCCTTTCGAAAATCGTTTGTGCGTGGATCGGCCCGCGCACCTGGCGCCGTCGGCTTCATATCCGGCCATTCAATCACCAGGGTAACGCCCTCGCCCGGCCAGGGCGCGATCTGGCTGTCCAGATAATTGGCGGGAAACCGGAACGTCGTCGGACCGAGTTTCACGTCCACCGGAGCGTCAGTGTAGGTATGCCCATTGAGGGTACGGCCGGTCTGGGTTGCGCCCGACATGGCAGGATTCCTTTCGTGTTCGTTGGACGGCGACCGTGCGCAAGCACTGGCACTTACTGCGACAGCAAGTGCCAGTGCCAGGCATCGGCCAGGGGACATCACGTGCATGGCCATTCCATAGCAGGGTTCCGGGGCCACTATAGGGAACCGGGTGTCAACGAGACAGGAACGGCGTCCCAACCTTCACGGCACCAGGCTTCGCTCCACCTGCAGCGACAGCATCTGGCAGGCATGGAACAGCCCTTCAATCACCGCCGCGGAGGGGCAGCACGTCGGATCATCGCTTTCCCGCGCCACGTGCGCGGCGTGCAGCACGGCGGTCAACGCGGTGATGCCCGAAGCGCTGCGGGTGGCCAAGGCCAGGTCGAATGCCCGGCCGGGGCTGAGACGGGTTTCGGTCCACGTCTCACCATCGGCGCGCAGGTTCTTTCCGTGCCCTTTGAGATGCGCAAAGAATGCGGATGATGGTGCGCCTTCGGCGGATTCGCAGAGGGCGTCCTCCAGCTTTTCGGCTACGGCATTGGGAAGATCGCGCAGGGCTGCGCCGAGCAGCGCGTGCAGGCGGGGATAGTCGGGAAGACGGTCGGACATGGCGGCAACCTCACGGTGTGGCCACCTGCAGATGCAAGGTGGCGGACGGTGCGGGTTGGCGTGCCGGATACATGATGCAAGAAGCCGGCGGATCCTGGGATCCCCACGCACCGTCCGCCATGAACTGGCAGGCGGTGCATTGTCACGGCTGCAGCTCTGGCTGCAACCGAGACGCCGCGCATCATGTAAGTTCGGGACGCCAATCCCGGCCAGGGCGAGTGCCTTGGCGAGGCGATGATTGGCGCACTGCTCGGCGGTTGAAAAGCCGGAAAACTCCCTACTTCGCTGTAGTTGGGGCGCTTGCGTCATGCAGTGGCGAATTGACCATCGAATGGCGCTCCCGACCTGCTGCATTCATCCTCCGTCCGCCGCCATCCAGCGCACCAGCAGTGGCAGATGCGACACACCTCCGCCCTCAGCTGTCCTCAAGCGTGCTCTGGTAACCGCGATAGGTTTCGCCCCACTCGCGCATGGCCAGCAGCACGGGCACCAGCGTGCGGCCGAACTCAGAAAGCTCGTACTCCACCTTTGGCGGCACTTCCGGATAGACATGGCGGATCACCACGCCATCGGCTTCCAGCTCACGCAGTTGGCTGGTCAGCATGGATTGGGTGGCATTGGGCACCCGCCGGGTGAGTTCCATGAACCGGCGTTTGCTTTTGATCAGGTGGAACAGGATGACCGGCTTCCACACTCCACCCATCACCGAGAGCGTTACCTCCACGGCGCAGCCGCTCTTGCCGTCCCAACGCTTGCTACGCATACATACTCCGGAAAACCATAGTACCTACGAAAAACCATCGTTCTTGTCGCAATAACGGTGCGAGCCTAGCATGGCCCCATCCACTGAACGTGAGGCCCCAGCATGAAGTTCAAGGCACTGCTTTCCAGCAAGACGAATGACCGTGTTTCCACCGAGCTGGTGGATTTTGACGAGGCCGACCTGATGGACGGCGATGTCCTGGTGCAGGTTGAATTTTCGACCCTCAATTACAAGGATGCGCTGGCGCTGACCAACAAGCGCCCGGTCATCCAGAAGTTTCCGCTCATTCCCGGCATCGACCTTTCAGGCGTGGTGCTTGAATCCAGCAATGCCGGTTTCAAGGCCGGTGATCGCGTGGTGCTCAATGGCTGGGATCTGAGCATGGGCCACCACGGCGGCCTGGCCCAGCGCGCCCGCGTGCGCAGCGAATGGCTGAACAAGATTCCCGGCAACCTGACCACCCGCGATGCCATGGCGATCGGCACCGCCGGCTATACCGCCATGCTGTGCGTGCTGGCGCTGGAAGATGCGGGCGTGACCCCTGAAAAGGGCGATGTGCTGGTGACCGGCGCCAATGGCGGCGTGGGCTCGATTGCCGTGGCCATTCTGTCCAAGCTGGGCTACCGCGTGGTGGCCGCTACCGGCCGCCCCGAACACGCCGAATACCTGCACAGCCTGGGCGCGGCGGAGATCATCGACCGCGCGGAGCTTTCCGAGCCGCGCAAGAAGCCGATCAGCGCCGAGCGCTGGGCCGGCGTGGTGGACGTGGCCGGCGGCCCGACCCTGGTCAACGCACTTGCCGAAACCAAGTACCGCGGCGCCGTGGCGGCCTGCGGCCTGGCCCAGAGCGATGCGCTGCACGGTTCGGTGCTGCCCTTCATCCTGCGCAACGTGACCCTGGCCGGCGTCGATTCGGTGAATGCACCGCAGGACGTGCGCCAGCGTGCATGGGATCGTCTCGCCACCGACCTGGACCCGCAGAAGCTGGAAAGCACGGTGCAGCTGATCGGCTTGGCCGAGGTGCTGGATGTGTATGAGCAGATCATCCCGGGCAAGGTGCGCGGGCGGATCGTGGTGGATGTGAACGCCTGACGGCGATCGGGCCAGCGGTGGTGCAACGCCATCGCTGGCTGCCTTGCCCAGAAGGTCTGCGCACGGCACCACGCCCCCTTATCATGGGGCTGTAAGGGCGCTTTACGCCCAGTGACGTACGCAAGGCAGTATCTGGATGTCTATGGAATGGCGCCCCTCGGGCTGGGGCCAGCGTGTGACCCGCTCGCCGGACTGGCGGCTGCGGCTGGATGGCGAGCATGTCGAGCTTCTGATTGAAGGCCGGCAGTACCGCCAACACGTCGATGATGACAAACGTGTGCGGGTTCTTCCGGGCCTGTTCTGGGCCCGGGTTGCGCTGCAGGGCGAGGAAGGTGACACGCTGTCCGTGGATGGCCTGCCCAACCGCGAGGCCTCCCGGCTTTCGGCGGCTGTCCAGCAGGTGCTCTTTGCGCGCACAACGCGTGGTCGCAAGGCGCTCTTTGCGGACATCCTTGAGCAGATCCAGTCCTGGCTGGCCGAGGCCGACGCCCTGACCGACCGCGGCAGCGCCGGCCGCCGCTGGATCACGCACGAGCAGCAGCAGACGCTGCTGGCAGAGCGCCCCGCCCTACCCCTGTCGCCTGCCGAGCTGGAACGGCTGTTCCTCGATGAGGACCTGCACGACGATCTCCATTCGCACAGCCATCGTGCCGCGCTGGATGCCCTGCACGACTGGCAGCTGGATTGGCCCGCCGTGTGGGCCGACGCCAATGCGACCATGGCAACACGCGAACTGGTGCTGGCCAAGGACTTCCTGGACCGCGTCGAAAGCAAGCCGCTGACCGAAGAACAGGCCCGCGCCGTCATCTGCTTCGATAACTGTGTGCAGGTCGTCGCCTCGGCCGGCTCCGGCAAGACCTCCACCATGGTCGCCAAGGCCGCCTATGCCATCGATCGCGGGTTCGTTGAGCCCGAGCGGATCGTCATGCTCGCCTTCAACAAGGATGCGGCCAAGGAGCTGGAGGAGCGTGCGCGGCGCTCCTTCGATCGGCTCGGCATGGGCGACACCGCGGTCGAAGCACGCACCTTCCACGCGCTGGGCCTGGCCATCATCGGCAAGGCCACCGGCCGCAAGCCCGATATTCCCGAATGGGCCATCGACGCCACGCTGGGCTTCAACAAGCTGGCCGAGCTGGTGGACGACCTGAAGGATCGTTCGATCCACTTCCGTACCCAGTGGGACATGTTCCGCCTGGTGTTCGGGCGTGATCTTCCGCCGTTCGGCGCCGAGATGATGGCTGATGGCTACGACCGCGACGGCACGCCCTACATCCGCACCCTGCAGGGCGAGCGGGTGAAGAGCCTGGAAGAGTGTGTCATCGCCGATTGGCTGTTCTACAACGGCGTGACGTACGACTACGAGCGCCGTTACGAATTTGATACCGCCACCGATACCCATCGCCAGTACCGGCCGGACTTCTATTACCCGGACGCAGCGCTGTATCACGAGCACTTTGCGCTGGATGCCAACGGCCAGCCGCCGAAGCATTTCGCCAATTACGCTGAAGGCATGCACTGGAAGCGCCAGCAGCACGTTGCGCGCGGCACCGCACTGGTCGAGACGACCTCGTTTGGCCTGCGCAGCGGGCATGCGCTGGAACATCTTGCGGAGAAACTCGGCGACTCCGATGTCGAGCTGGACCCGAATCCCGACCGTGAGTTGCCCACCGAGGGCGCGAAGCCCATGCCGGATGCCGACCTGATCGGCCTGATGCGGACCTTCATTGCCCACGCCAAGAGCAACTGCCTGACGCTGGACGATCTGGCCGCGCGTCTGCAGCAGATGCCCGAGGACCAGTTCAAGGAACGGCATCGGCGGTTCCTGGAAATCGCGGCACCTGTCTTCCAAGCCTGGGACGAGGCGCTGGCAGACGAGCGCGGCATCGACTTCGAGGACATGCTCAACATGGCTGCCGGCATCCTGGAGCAAGGGCACTACGAATCGCCCTACGAGCTGGTGATGGCCGACGAATTCCAGGACGCCTCGCGCGCCCGCGCCCGCCTCTGCCGTGCGCTGGTCAGCCAGCCGGGGCGCCACCTGTTTGCAGTGGGCGATGACTGGCAGTCGATCAATCGCTTCGCCGGTGCGGATGTTTCGGTGATGACCGGCTTCCGCGAGTGGATGGGCCACGCCCAGGTGCTGAAGCTCGAGCAGACCTTCCGCTGCCCGCAAGAACTGTGCGACATCTCCAGCCGCTTCATCAGCCGCAATCCTGCGCAGATTGCCAAGGCGGTCCGCTCGGCTACGCCAGCGATGGGGCCGGTGCTGCAGGCCTTCCAGATGACCCGGCGCGAGGAAGTGCAGGACGGTGTGCGCCAGTACCTAGCAAAACTGCATCAGCAGTTGCTTTCCGGGGCGGTGCCGCAGGGGCGCGATGGGCGCGTTCGCGTGTTTGTGCTGGGCCGCTACCGGGCGGATCGCAGTGCGCTGCCTGCAGACTGTAAGACGTTGTTTGGCAGCACGATGGAAGTTGAGTTCCTGACCGCACATCGATCGAAGGGGCGCGAGGCGGACTACGTGATCCTGCCGGGCATGGTGAATCGTGGATTCCCCAGCCTGCGCGCGGATGACCCGGTGCTGTCGCTGGCGATGCCGGATGGGGATACCTACCCGCTGAGCGAAGAGCGGCGACTGTTCTATGTGGCGCTGACGCGTGCGCGGCGAAGCGTGGTGATGTTCACGCTGCAGGGCAAGCACTCACCCTTCCTGGATGAGCTGGTGGAGGAAGGGGTTGTGGAGGTGACCGGGATTTCAGGCGCGGCCATCAACGAGGAACGCTGCCCCGTGTGCAAGGTGGGCGTGTTTGTGGAGCGGAATGGGCCGCATGGGGCGTTCCGGTCGTGCTCTAGTTATCCGTTGTGCCATAACAAGCCTACAAGTAGACGTACTTGATAAGAGCATCCGGCGCAGAGACCTGCTCCCAAGCAGGTGCCGGGACAAAACACTGTATCTTCCCAAGACACCTCCAACCTTGACGCGGGTGAGTTGATGAAATGGATTGAATACCAAGAGACCGAAAAAGGGCGCATCCCAGTCTGGAAGCGGACGCTAGGCGTATCCGAGGATACAGGCGAGGTGTTCGTGCCTGGCGCGATGGCAGGTGAGGAGCAAGTTCAACTCTGTGCTGCGTTTGACGGGACGACAATTGCCAGCAACCACGGCCACATCTATGTTCCGGCGAATTGGCTATCCCGTGAATTCCCTAGCACCAAAGAGCTGTGCGACATCATGACAGCCCGCGCACGGGAAACCTTGGATAACGAATGAAGATTCCCTATCGTCTACTACTCACGTTCATTGCACTCACGCTTTCTGGCTGCAGCACTCCTGAAGTTCCCGAGCCATCAAAAGATGGTAGCTACGTCATATTTTCAGGAGAGAGTAGCGCGCGATTGCTTGTGGTCCAGGGTGGAACCAAGTTCTCATCAGAAGGTACTTATGAGAATTTGACCGGCATCCCACCGAAGATGGGTGAGCTTTCTACCTCGTCCATATCAGGTGTTTTCAAAGTCTCAACAGCCACGTGCGGCAGCTATGAATTCGCGCGCAGCGGGAGGAACTTCATGGTTTGCACCAATTGCGCTACTGGCCATCCGCTGCGCTCGGGGCGCTCGGACTGCGCGTTGGAAGGAAGGCACATGCCCTTGCAGTGGCAACCGCTTGGCCTGTAGCGTGGACAGTTGTCCGCTGGAATGGCGAGGAAGCCGTCACCCAATTCCGGCAACTTGCCAGAAACTGGCGGAGAGAGTGTCATCCAAACCAGAATACAAATTTTCTCCAGCCAGTCCACACAACTCACTTGAAAACTTATAAATCAGACACTTGCAGGCCATGAAATACAAATAGAGTCTAGACCGTTCCCGCCCAGCCAGGCTACTATGTAGGGAACAAAGATGGGAACGAAACCAAGCAATGCTCACAGCGGTGGCAGTCAAAAACGCAGGCCCCGGCAGGCATAGTGACGGCGGCAACCTGTATCTGTACGTCAAGAAGGACATTGGTCGTAAGACTTGGGTTTTCCGCTACCGAGACCGGCTCACGGGGAAGCTGAAGGACTTGGGACTAGGCTCGGTCAGAGATGTAAGCCTTGCGCAAGCGAGGCATCGCGCCCAGCAGCTCCGAGCTAAACTCGCGACAGGCATAGACCCCTTGCGCGCAAAAAGAGACGCACTGAAAGCGGCGCGGCGCGGCCTAGCAAGACAAATAACCTTTGGAGAGTGCGCACTGCACTGCATTGCGACACATGAGCACGAATGGCGGAACGCAAAGCACAAAGCGCAATGGACCTCGACCCTCAAAACACACTGCGCCTCGATTGAGGACATACCCGTTTCAGAAGTCAATGTGGACCATGTATACGAGGTACTGAAAAAAATCTGGCTCGATAAGACCGAGACCGCGACCAGAGTCAGGGCACGAATGGAACGAGTCCTTGATTGGGCGAAGGCCAACAATTATCGCGAGGGTGACAACCCTGCTGCGTGGCGCGGCAATCTTCGCAGCCTCCTCCCCTCCCCCGCGAAGGTAAAAAAGGTCGCGCACAGACCTGCATTAGGCTACACAGAAGTGCCAGCCCTGATGCGCGAGCTGGCGTCCAAGACTGACCTGTCCGCAGCCTGCCTGCGCCTACAAATTCTTACAGCGACTCGTCCAGGCGAAGCTTCGGCCGCTCGATGGGAGGAGTTCAACTTGACCAATAGAACCTGGAAAATTCCAGGGTCACGCACAAAGACCGGAACGGAACACGCTATCCCCCTATCCGTCCAAGCCATTGCATTGCTGACCAGCCTTTCAACATCGGGGGGCGCTTTCCTGTTTCCTGGGAAGCCAGGTAAGTCCATCACAACTGCGGCCCCCTTGAAGCTCCTGAAGTCGCTAAGAGCGGGACAAACATGCCACGGCTTCCGAAGCTCCTTCAGAGATTGGGCCGCCGAGGTCACCCATCACAGTAGAGAAGCGGCAGAGCTATCGCTTGGACACGTCATCAAATCCAAGACCGAGGCAGCTTACTTCCGTTCTGATATGTTCAAAAAGCGAGTTCCACTCATGCAAGACTGGGCGGACTACTGCCACGCCAAGCCGTAGCGGCTAGGCCAAGACCAGCGCGGCCCTGGCCAAGCTACCGCTGCCGCGCAAAGCGACCATTTGCGTAAGTCCATACCACCCTCCCCGGAAGGCTTCTCAGTACCGGCCTTCCGTTGCTGCTATCCAAGTAGAAGTTGGTCCCTTTGAACTGCTTGGCGCTCTCGGTGTATCCAGGCAGCACATCACTACTCGCATTGTGCCACCGGCCCCCTTCATACCGATAGACGCCCAGCTCATGCAAACCGGAGTTGCCTTCGTAGTACGTCACCAGCATGTTTGAGGCCCCTCGCGGCAACCACATCTGCGCGCTCGCATCAAGCTCAGCGTAGCCATTGCTGGCATCTATACGCGCGAAATCTGATGCCGACACACCCGCATAGCTTGGATGAGTTCCTAGTGCAGCGATGGCCTCGTGGATAGAGACGAATCCCTGCGAGGTGATGGGGCGGTCACAGTCAGTGCCGAGCGGGGATGTCACACGATTCACCCGTACCTGCATGAGGCGGGCCTCAATGCGCTCGTCATACATTTCATCTTCGGGAAGCAACCTCACATTGGCGAGCACAACGGTAGCTGTCCCTTTTGCTACATCCTTGCATCCCGGCCTCCGGGCGTTCGGCACGACCCCAAGGAGCTTGGCGCCCTCCGAAGGGTTTGACAGGCAAAGAGCACCGCCCAACTCCTGTAGCTGCGGATTCCGAGCTAAAGAAGCCGCGTCCAGCTGGAAGCAGACATTGAGTCCTTCGTCCGCCTCAATGCGGGATGCGTCGTGGTATTCCCACTGGCCGGTAACGGTGAGATAGCTTTGCGCCTGGGAGCAAAGCGGAACGAATGCGAGGGATGCCGCGATGACAAGCCGATTCAACATGTGCTCTTTCCTTAAAGTGTGATGTCCGAAGAGACGAGGGGTTTGGGTCTCTCAGAGCGCTACGCCGGAGGCAGGAAGGAGTCCCTGTCTGCGCGAACCCAAAGAAGGCCAAACTTGTTGTCTCTTCAGCCTGGTTGCTGTGTGGACTTTCTAATCTCTCCAGCCATCTACAGAGCAAGCACGGAAGTGATGTCCCGCGCGTTGGGGTCGGCGATCAACTCCTGCACCCTATTGAACGCCGGAATGCTGTCCTTTACGTCAACACATACAAGGCTTTCGACCCCCTTCTCGTAGAAGATGGTGGCAACGCGCTCCTCTCCCGGCATCAGGGTAACGCCCATCATTGCGTGCACGTTCTTGGGCCTGCCCACCATGCGCTTTTGACCGTCAAAGCCCGCACACTCCATGTTGGCCTCCCTGGGAGCGCTCATGTGATTGCGCATCACGCAGTTGAAGCTGACTGGCCCACGCCGTTCGCATGACACGGGTCTGACGAACCCGAATGAAACCATCTCACTCGGGCCAGTCATGGCCGTGAGCTGGTCACAGCCAGCAAAGACATGGGTAACTAGCACTACGCATAGAAGGCGGATGAAGCGCATGATTCTCCTTTGGCTCAGACGGATTTCTTAAGGGAAAAACAGGTCCGACTAGCGGCGCTGAAGGTCTACTTCGCAGTTCGGGCACGAATAGATGTCGCGGCATCCGGACATAGCCACTCCACTGACCAACGCGCCAACAACGAATGCAGTCAGCACTCCGATACCTCCGAACATTGCAAACGCGACGCACGCCGCGACGCTAGAGAGAAGAGTGCTTCCCCACCAGGTCGCATACCAGGGCTTGTAGCTAGCCTTGACGCCCATGAGACCGGCGTATCCGCATTCCAGGCAAGTCAATCCCGGCACGTGGCTACGGTGCTTCTTCAGGTTCTTCCGGACATGCTCTGGCAACGGAGGCGGGACAGAGACCGGGTTCAGATTTGGAGTCGTCATGTAGTTCTCTCATCTCCTTTTTCTATGGCTTGCACGGTAGGTGTCAGGCACTAACTCACTTGCACCTTGTGCGGCCGGAAATCCCACGGAATCCCCTGTCGCACAAGGCTCGCAGCCGCTTTCTTGCCTCAAGATGCGCGCGCAACAAACAATGGGTCATCAGCGCCAAGCTACAGATAATGTAGCATACGCAATGAGCCGGGAGAGCCATTCTGTAGAGCGCTACAGAACGGTCCCTCCCAGCATATGGCGCCCCCTAAGCCACGCAGCATGTTCACCAAGCGCCTCAAGGAGGCGCGCCTATCACGAGGCATTTCGCAGCGAGAGTTGGGCCGCCGCATTGGGCTATCGGAGGACGTTGTGTCTAGCAGGGTGACAAGGTATGAGCTAGGGACGTCGGAGCCGGATTTCGATACAGCTGCTCGACTAGCTAGAGAGCTAGGAGTTCCACTTGCCTACCTCCTCGCAGATAGTGATGCCCTAGCAGACGTCATCCTCTTAGTCAGCAGGCTGCCTTTGGCTGAGCAAAAGAAGTTAGTAGCGAGCCTTAGAGCCAGAGCATCTGGCCCGCCCAACGGTGGCGATTGATGCCTACCTTCAGTTCCATTCATCACTAACCCGATAGAACTAGGTGACACATTGCTTATCAGGGTGCCTCAAAACTTGTCTCTTCGGGAGGCTCTAAATTTCTGCACACGCCTATGGTCACTGGAGGCTTGCGAGGAAATCACGTTTGATTTCGGCCGAATGGGTAGAATCGAGCCATTCACAATGGCCCTGCTTGCTTCTGAATTGAAGCGATTTCGGACTTCCAGGCCCGAAACTCGCTTCCGCGCGGAGAATCATGCAGAGTCCACTTACGCAGCGCACATGGGATTTTTCCAAGCCTTTGGTCTAGAGCACGGGAATCGGCCAGGCGAAGCTCAAGGCAGCGGCAACTATCTGCCCCTGACCTATTTGAATGTGGAAGAGATTAGGCAGCAAGCCGCCCAGAGCTACGAACCCGTTGGTGAGTTCCTTGACCGCGAGTCGGGACGACTGGCCCACGTTCTCACTAGGCTGCATGAAGGCCAGCTAGTTGATACGCTAACCTACTCATTGCGAGAAATACTCAGAAATGCGGTAGAGCACTCACAGTCAGAGAAGCTTGCCTACTGCGCGCAATACTGGCCGACACGGCATCGTGTTGAGATTGCGGTACTGGACACAGGCATGGGAGTGCGCGCCTCTCTCGCGGCAAATCCCTACATTGAGGTTGACTCCGACAGAACGGCTTTGCAGCTGTCACTGATGCCAAGTATATCGGGCAAGATGTATCGCGGGGTCCGCAGAAGACCGGGGGACCACTGGCAAAACTCGGGCTACGGCCTCTATATGACCAGTAGACTTTGCCGGAACGGAGGGAGCTTCTTCATTGCTAGCGGTCAATCCGGGGTTCTACTCACTCCCGGGCAAAAGACAGACTTTGCATGTAACCTACCCGGTACCGCACTTCGGCTGGTGATGGACACCAACCTAACCCTAAGCCTGCAGGACCGCCTGGGCCAGTTTAGGTCTGAAGGATACGCGGTCGCACAGCGGTTCTCCGGCGAGCACGCCATCTCTCCCTCATCAGCATCCACTATGCTGGCGAGAGACTTCGCGGGCGAATGAGTCCACGCATTGCCAATAGCGACGCTGCATGCTGCTCGTGCCTTCATCCCCCAATGCCCCCAATGCCGGCACGGGATTCATCCAGTCGCAGCAAGGGCTCTGTATACGCTGCTTCTACTGATGGAAAAGCGGTCAGCTAATTGCTCAATACTGAACCCTTCTTCGGCTCGAAGCCTACGGATGCGCTCCCCCTGCTCACTCGTGAGCGCCCTCTTGCGGCCAAACTGGACGCCCTTCTGCTGAGCGAGCGCGATGCCATCTCGCTGGCGCTCGGCGCGGATATCCGCCTCAAACTCTGCGAAGGCTCCTAGCAGGTTGAACATCAGTTTGCCTTCTGACGTGGTCGTATCCAGACCTTGGTCGAGCACCCGGAGACTGACACCCTTCCGCTTGAGTAGCTCGGCAATTTTGGCGAGGTCCAGCACTGACCGGGCCATGCGGTCCAAGCGACACACGACCAACGTGTCCCCGTCGCGGAGATACTCCAACGCCGCTTGTAGCTCCGGCCGATTCTCAGCTTGACGACCAGAACGCTTCTCCTGATAGACCCGGCTACACCCTGCCCTGTGCAGCTTATCTAGTTGAACGTCCAGCGATTGCCCCGCTGAACTCACGCGCGCGTAGCCGATGACCTGCATGAGCCGCCTCAAAACCTCTAGATGTTACGAGAATACCATTCTGGAATGGTTTTTTGTACAGAGACCGAGCCGTCTCAAGTTGTATAGAATTTGACTTGGAATTCGTTCAGTAAGCATTTAATATCGAGTCGAACTTCTTCACGCGATGCTCTTTCAAAAGGAGTTGTAGCTATGAGCAAGAAAGTCGTTTTCGTCGCGTTCGCCATCGAAGATGAGCGGATGAGAGACTTCTTAAAGGGGCAGTCCCTTCTCACCAACTGCCCCTTCGAGTACATCGATATGTCGGTTAAGGAAGCCTATGACTCTGACTGGAAGAGCAAGGTAGAAACACGCATCCGTCGGTCAGACGGCGTCATCGCTTTGATTAGCCGCGACTCTCTGAACTCCTCAGGGCAACGGTGGGAGGTTGCGTGCGCAGGCAAGGAACGAAAGCCTGTTCTTGGCGTGTGGGCTTACACCAGCGACCGCACCAAACCCGATTTCATGGCGAACTATCCAATCGTTGAGTGGTCATGGGATAGCATCAAGAAGTTCATCGAAGGCCTTTGAATGCGCAGAGCATTGCTTGTCGGCATTGACGATTACGACAACTTTTCGTCGCTGCGAGGATGTGTCAACGACGTTATCGCGCTGCAACCTCTGTTCGAACGACATGAAGATGATTCTCCGAACTTTGAAGTAGTTCCGCTCACAAGTGCCAGCTCTAAGGTCACCAAGGCTTTGCTGATGTCGAACATCGCGAGGCTTCTGGCCCCTGGAGCCGATGTTGCAGTGCTCTATTTCGCGGGCCACGGGCAGGCGGAAGCCAGCGATGTCACTATTTGCACAGCCGACGGGCTGCCAGGAGATGAAGGAGTAGCCTTCTCCAAAATTCTTTCTCAGGTGAGGGAATCGAAGGTTGGTGAAGTAATCATCATTCTCGACTGCTGCTTTTCCGGTGGTGCCGGGGGGACAGGTGTAATAGGAGGCGATTTGTCTCTTCTTCGACCAGGAGTTGCCATTCTTTCTGCAAGCAGAGCGGACCAACCGGCTGGAGAGAACAACGGTCAGGGCGTCTTCTCCTTCTATCTTGGCGGCGCACTAGATGGCGGGGCTTCGGACGTACTTGGCCACGTGACAGTTGCGAATGCCTATTCCTACCTAAGCGAGTCACTAGGAGCTTGGAGCCAGCGCCCCACCTTCAAGAGCAATCTTGAGAGGCTGAATGCTCTACGCAAATGCGAACCAGCTGTGCCTCTTCCACTGCTGAGGAGACTGCCGACTATCTTCCCTACCGAGAGCTACGAGCTGCCTCTTGACCCAAGCTACGAGCCAGATGCAGCACCGGACCACCCAGAACACGAGGAGGTTTTTTCGGTACTGCAAAAGTTTAGAGCTGCCAAGCTGTTGGAACCGGTTGGGAACGAACACATGTACTATGCGGCAATTCATAGCCTGAGTTGCCGTCTGACTCGCCTAGGCCGCCACTATTGGCGAATCGCCGCTAGGGGAGCTATATGAGAATTGGTTTCTCAGGACATCAAGACCTCCCGGAGGAAGCAGCAACACTGCTTCAACAACGGCTGCAGGACCTCTTCACCGAAACCAACGCACTAGTAGGGGTGTGTGCGCTCGCCGAAGGGGGCGACCAAATCTTCGCTCGTACTGTGCTTGAGTGCGACGGGCAACTTGAGGTTGTTGTTCCCTCACAAGGGTACGAGACCACATTTGAGGGAAAGAGCCGCTTGGAGTTCCAGCGCCTACTCAAGCTGGCTACAAAGACAAGGACACTGGAGTTCACTAGCCCAACAGAAGCAGCCTACATGGCTGCTGGAAAGTACATTGCGGAACATTGCGATGTACTTGTTGCGGCTTGGGACGGCAAGAGTGCTCGCGGTCTCGGCGGCACAGCCGACGTAGTGAAGTACGCAGAGCAAACTGGTATCAAAGTCATTGTCATATGGCCTGAAGGTGTGGAGCGATGACTGAGAGCGACGAAAGCGCCTGCGAACCCGTCAAGCGCCCTCCCAATGAGTACAGACAGTGGCTAATTGCTGCCGAACAGAAGGCCCAGGACGACTTCGATAAGGCTGTTCTGTCGCTGTCAGGCGGTGCACTTGGCATCTCCTTTGTTTTTGTAAAGGATATCGTTGGACCTGACGCGATAGTTGAGCCAGTTCTGCTTCTGCTCTCCTGGGTAGGCTGGGGCCTAAGTTCATTGGCAATCCTCTCATCCTACTTCTTTAGCCACCTTGCTCTTCGGCGAGCAATTCGTCAGTGCGATGACGGGTCCATCTACAGTAATACTCCGGGGGGCATCTTTGCCCGCATAACAGGGAACCTGAATGCTTTGGGCGCCGTTCTTTTTGTAGTCGGCGTCTGCTTCATGGCGTCTTTTATCTACGTAAATTTATCGTCACGAGAGAAACAGCATGTCCGACAAGAAGCCATCCACCCCACCAAACCGGCAACCAACTCCTCCGCCACACCGTCCACCATCAGGAAAGCCCAATGACGGAGGGCTGCGCACTCCTGGGAAGGGCTACATTCCACCGCCACCTCCGCGTCGCGGCTGAACATTTATCATTGAACAAACTCAAGCTTCAGCTTCAGGCTATAGCTTTAAAGTCTGTGGCCCTGAGGGACGGCGTGTGCTCATGTATTGGCATGCAGAGGGCTATAACTTGGACAATAGTTTAGTCAAGAGCTGGGGCGGCCAATCCCCAGCTCCGACGTCCTCAGCGATGTACAACGTTGAATTTGGCGCACCACAGGGAAGCAGTCTAGCCGCTAATCAAGTAGTCCGAATCTTGCGCGCAAATTTCCAAAGCACCGGTTGGTGGTCCACACAGCACTGCTTCAATGAGTAGTTGACGCGCTTCCTCATCGATTCCGGTGTGTGAAGAGGCATGTACCAACGCTCACCGTCAGGGCAGTAGATTCTCGGGTCTCCACATACCGACCCTGCACCAAGCCAGCATGTTCGAACCAATTCCTTGTGGTCCAAAGGATTTCCGGGAAGCTTGATACTGCAGTGGATATGAGTCCGCTCAGTTGGGTCATGCGGGGCGCCGCTGCACAACTGCCTCCCCGGATAACTCTCAACAACCGGGACCAAGGGCATCCTGTATGTGCTTTTTTTCTTGAACAGGCTGCACCTGAGCGCATGCATGAAGCGGCCGAAGGACTTCTCAGCGTAGTCGTAGCTGACCGAGTCCTCAGACTTGAATGTCAAAGTGATGAAGGCATTGTAGTCGTCTTGCAGGAAATGGCTAGCTAGCGCCTTTTGCAATTTAGTTTGTCTCGCCTCGTATTCGTGGTCATCCATTGCGTTCCTCACGGAGCATTGCTTTTTTATGCTCTCGTGAGGTATTTGTATTGCTACTTTACATTTCGCAATTAGGAATTGAATGGCAAGACCAGGAGGAAATCCCGACCTGCGGCAAGTTCGCAATCAAAGCACCCATCGAGCCAACGAGAAACGACGCTCCCTGGCGGACAACCACAGCATTGAGACAGGGGAACTCCTCTATAGGGCGTCTCTAGAGGAAGCCGGCATGAGCCTCACTGCATACGCAGATTGGCTAAACGCCCATGGCTGGTTGACGCGAAGGGGCAAAAAGTGGACAGCCACGCAAGTGAAGCGGGTATTTAAACGACTGCCGCTGGCAAAGCGCATGCGCAACGTCTAATTGAAGCAAGCCGCTCTGCGCTCGGTCAACGCGCTACACCCTGCTATTGCTCTTCCGCCTCAGCACAGCGCCCAGGAACGACGCCCAATCTCTCTGGAAGCGCATGCACGCTAGCGACGTACACGAAGGTCCGATTACCCATCGGGAACGTCTCCAATAGGCCGTCACGTGCGTACTGGAATGCTCGCGTCCGCGAGATGCCATGAGCCTTGCAGACGTCGACCAAGGGGCCGTAGGCGACTTCGAACGTAGTTGACTTCGTCATACCACTCCCCTTCTCCGTTGCCCAATTGTAACCAAATGACCGCTTAGGGAACAAAGTAGGGAACGCCACGAGGCGAAAGAAAATAAGCCTTTAAGTTCAATGGCTTACCAGCCGACTTGGCGGAGAGAGTGGGATTCGAACCCACGGAAGGTTTAACCCTTCGCCGGTTTTCAAGACCGGTGCCTTAAACCGCTCGGCCATCTCTCCAATCGGGGTCCCGGTTGCCCGGGCAGCGGCGTATTCTCGCACGTGAAGCGCATTTGCCCAAGACCACCCTTGCCCCTGCCCTTCGCATCCGGCACGGCGGGGCATCACCTGCAACCGGAGCCGCCATGGCCCACCTCGATCTGGCGAACCTGCGCACCTGCCTGCTGGACGACACCCAGCTCGCCGCGGTAGCCCTGACCCGCAGCTTCGCCGGCCATCTGCCGGTCAGCAGCGGGCATCTGGTGGTCTGCGATCCGCTGGTCCAGGCCGAGGCCCCTGCACTGGCCGACTACACCGCCCCGCTGGGCCTGCATCCGGTCGATCTCATCGTGCACAGCGGCCGACCGGCGCTTGCCGTGGCCTGGTTCAAACCGCGCGAGGCACTGACTGCGTCGGCCCTGCACTGGCAGATGGCGCGCTGGACCACGCAGGACCTGACCGGCCTGGATGAGGAAAGCCTCATTGGCTACCCGGTCGACGCCGGCATCGGTTGTTTCATGGACACCGATACCCAGCAGGCGCTGCTTGCGCTGATCGATCAGGGCAACGAAGCATGGTCCGATGCGCTGATCGACCACGACGGCCTGGATGAAGGCGCTGAGTACCGCCCCTGGGGCCCGGATTCGCCGCACGGCCTGGTCGTGTTCACCAGCGGCTGGGGCGATGGCGTCTATCCCAGTTACTGGGCGCTGGATACATCCGGCACCCCGGTGGCACTGGTCACCGATTTCCTGTGCATCGAAGGCGGTGATGGGCGCGACGCGCGTGAGATCGCCGACCAGGCCTATCGCGACAGTCTTGCGCCCGAGGAAGCCGAGGCATTGGCGCAGTTGGTGGCAGCGGTGAAACGTGATGACGCGGATGCGCTCCGCGCGCTCCTGACGGATGCGCCACAGCGGGCCAACCAGATCGAGCCCGGCTGCGGCGGTACTGCACTGTTCGAGGCGATCCGCCTGGACCGCCCGCAGGCGCTGCGGGAACTACTGCAGGGCGCCGCGCTACCGGCAATGCCGCAGAGCCTGCACACGAGCAAGGTGACCAGCTATCTGGACTACGCGCGCTTCCTGAAGAAGCCACGCAGCCCGGAGCTGATGGCCTTGCTGGAAACACCGACCATCGCCAAGCCTGAAGCGGTGGAACAGGCGCGACCCGGGTTCTGGGCTAGGTTGTTTGGGCGAAGGTAACGAACGCCGGAAACAGCGACGCCGGGCATGGCCCGGCGCTACCGTTCAAAGCTCAGCGTGAGCGTTGAGGCAACCCTCAACCCGCATCCACCGCCAATGCACCCAGCGCACTGGCCTTGATCTTCTCCTTGGCCTTCTCGCACGCGCCACCGCAATCCAGGCGCGAGGCCTCCAGCTGCGGCGGCAGGTGTTCGGCCAGGAAATCGATGAACACGCGCACCGCCGGCAGCAGGCCGCGGCGCGAGGCGAACACGGCGTGGCACACGCCCTGCGGCAGCGACCAGTCCGGCAGCACCACTTCCAGCTCACCATTGCGCACGGCTTCGGCGCAGACGGTTTCCGGCAGCATGGTGATGCCGAACCCGTCCTTCACCATGCTCTGCAGCAGCGGAAAGTCGAAACCGGCCACGCGCGGCTGCAGGTCCACCCGGCGCACTTCGCCTTCCGGGCCATGCAGTTCCCAGCGCTGGCGCGCCTCGTCTTCGCTGATGCTGAGGGTGACGTGCTGGGTCAGCTCTTCCGGGTCCTTCGGGCGGCCGGCGCGGTCCAGGTACTTCGGGCTGGCGACCAGCAGTTCCTGCACCTGGCCGAAGCTGCGCATCACCAGGCTGCCGTCGTCATCCAGGCGCGAACGCACGCGCAGGGCCACGTCGTAGCCTTCATTGATGATGTCCACGCGGCGGTTGCTGATGTTCAGCTGCAGGCGGACCTTGGGGTACTGCTCGAGGAACTTGGGCAGCAGCTTGGGCAGCTGCATCTGCGCCAGCGAGACGGGAACGCTGGCGCGCACGACGCCGCGCGGCTCGGCGCTGAGGCGGTCGACCACCTCGCGCGCGGCCTGGGCCTCGGCCAGCATGGTCTGTGCGTGGCGGTGCACGCTGGTGCCGACGTCGGTAACGGCGAAGCGGCGCGTGGAGCGCTGCAGCAGGCGCACGCCCAGATCGGTCTCAAGCTGGCTGATACGGCGACTCAGGCGCGATTTGGGGATGCCGAGGGCGCGTTCGGCGGCAGCGAAACCGCCGTGGTCGACGACCATGGCGAAGTAGTACAGGTCATTCAGGTCATGCATACCCGAGTTCCATATCTAGAACAATTCGTGGCATTGAACCACCTTTATCCTGTCCGTGCAACAACCTATCGTTCTCTCCGTCGGCGGCGAACACCGCCCCTCCCTTCCAGAACATAGGTGACTGCCATGAAGCTTCTGCATCTCGACGCCAGCGTGCTTGGCGACAATTCCGTGTCCCGCCAGCTGACCGCTGCCGTGGTCGCCCAGTTCAAGAACCAGATTGACGGCCTGCAGGTCGATTATCGCGATCTTGACGCCAATCCGGTACCTCATCTGCGCAGCAGCTCGCTGGCCGGTGTCGATGCCGCCGAGGCGACCGATGCTGAACAGGTGATGCAGCAGTTCCTGGCCGCCGACATCCTGGTCATCGGCGCGCCGATGTACAACTTCAGCATTCCGTCCACCCTGAAGGCCTGGATCGACCGCGTTGCCGTGGCCGGCCGCACCTTCAAGTACACCGAGAACGGCCCGGTGGGCCTGGCCGGTGGCAAGCGCGTGATCGTGGTGAGCGCCCGTGGCGGCATCTACACCGATTCGCCGGCTGACTTCCAGGAGCCCTTCCTGCGCCAGGTGTTCGCCTTCATGGGCATCGACAACGTCGAGTTCGTCCGTGCCGAGGGCATCGCCTACTCGCCGAAGCACCGCGAAGACGCCATTGCCGGCGCGCTGTCCGCCCTGCCGTCGCACGCTGCCGAAGAAGTGGCTGCGTAAGTACTGCGTTCCAGCGATCGGCGCCCTCCCCCCTCCTCGTCGGGGGCGCTGATTGCGGGCCGGGCGCCCCTCCCCCATCCCGGCCCACCCCAACGGCTCCGCATTGCGGGGCCGTTTTTCTGTGTCTGGCCTGAGCGGTGCGCCATCCACGCATGCCGTGGATCTACCGAAGCACATGCAGTAGATCCACGCCATGCGTGGATGCAGCGCCATGCATGACACTCATCAGAACGCTAGGCTGAGGTATGAACTACATCGTGACCACTGCGCATCGCAGCGAGTTTCCGCACCCGATCACCCTGCGCTGCGGGCAGGCGCTGGTGGTGGGCGAGCGTTATGAGGGCCCTGAGGGCTGGGAGGACTGGTTTCTGTGCCAAGCCGAGGGGCAGGAACCGGGGTTCGTGCCGGCGCCGGTGATCGGGCGCGATGCGCAGGGTGGCGCGTTTGCCACGGAGGATTACTGCGCGCGGGAGCTTGATGTGGATCCGGGACAGGTATTGCGTGGGGTACGCACGCTCAATGGCTGGGCGTGGTGCGTGCCGGAGACGGGCGAGCCCGGGTGGGTGCCGCTGGAAAAGGTGCGGGCGTTGGGGTGATCGCGAGGTTCATCCACGCATGGCGTGGATCTACTACAAACGCGCGCCACACCCCCGTAGATCCACGCCATGCGTGGATGCCCCACCCCAAAAACGCCGGGCATGGCCCGGCGCTACCGGGTTCAACCGATGGTTTCGACGCCACCCATGTAGGGCTTCAACACGTCCGGCACGGTGATGGTGCCGTCGGCGTTCTGGTAGTTCTCCATCACCGCGATCATCGCGCGGCCAACCGCAACGCCCGAGCCGTTCAGGGTGTGCACCAGCTCCGGCTTGCCGGTGGCCGGGTTACGCCAGCGGGCTTGCATGCGGCGGGCCTGGAAATCACCGGTGTTGGAGCACGAGCTGATCTCGCGGTAGGTGTTCTGCGAGGGCAGCCAGACTTCCAGGTCGTAGGTCTTGATGGCCGAGAAGCCCATGTCGCCGGTGCACAGCAGCACCTTGCGGTACGGCAGGCCCAGCTTTTCCAGCACGACTTCGGCGCAGCGGGTCATGCGGGTGTGTTCGGCGTCGCTGTCTTCCGGGCGGCAGATCGACACCAGCTCGACCTTCTCGAACTGGTGCTGGCGGATCATGCCGCGCACGTCACGGCCGCCGCTGCCGGCTTCGGCGCGGAAGCACATCGAGTGGGCGGTCACGCGCAGCGGCAGGCGCTCGGCGTCGACGATCTCGTCGCGCACCAGGTTGGTCAGCGGCACTTCCGAGGTCGGGATCAGGTAGCGCGTGGATTCGCCCACGGCGGTCTTGAACAGGTCGTCCTCGAACTTCGGCAGCTGGCCGGTACCGCGCAGCGAATCGGCGTTGACCAGCAGCGGCACGTTGGTTTCTTCGTAGCCGTGTTCGCCGGCGTGCAGGTCCAGCATGAACTGGGCCAGGGCACGGTGCAGGCGGGCGACCTGGCCGCGCAGCACGGTGAAGCGCGAGCCCGACAGCTTGGCCGCGGTCTCGGCGTCCAGGCCGGCATTGCGGGCGCCCAGCTCGACGTGGTCCAGCACCGGGAAATCGAAGGTGCGCGGGGTGCCCCAGCGCGCCTGCTCGACGTTGTCGTTCTCGTCGGCGCCGGCCGGCACGTCATCGGCCGGCAGGTTCGGGATGCCGGCGGCGATGGTGTCGATCTTCTCGCGCAGCTCGTCCAGGGCCACTTCAGAGGCCTTCAGCTCGTCGGCGAACGCGGCCACTTCGGCCATGATGGCCGACACGTCCTCGCCCTTGGCCTTGGCCTGGCCGATGGCCTTGGAACGGCTGTTGCGCAGGCTCTGCAGTTCCTGGGTCCGCACCTGGATGCGCTTGCGATCGGCCTCCAGGGACTCCAGGGCAGACACGTCGAGCTCGAAGCCGCGGCTGGTGCGCAGGCGTTCGGCGAGGTCGGCGGGCTGGTGGCGGAGCAGGGCTGGATCAAGCATGGCGGGTGTCGTGGTGGGTATCAGGAACGGGATTATCGCCTGTTATACGGATTTCTGCCGCCCGGTTCATTCCCGCCGTGGCAGAATCGGGGCATTCCCTGCTGGTCCGGTCCATGTCTGCACCCCGCTCATCGCCTGCCAAGTCGTTCACCGTGCATATCCCGCGCAACGCCCTGAAGATCGCCGGCATCGCCTTCGGCGTAGGCGTGCTGCTGTTCGTGGTGGTCTGGTTGACCGGCCGCGACAAGGAATTTTTCCGCGCCGATGACCCGGCCACGCAGACCCCGCAGGAAACCGCGCAGGTCGAGCCGCTGCCCGAGCCCCTGCCCGCTGCGGCCGGCTCCAGCGACATGCCCGATACCAAGCCGGCGCCGGTGCAGGAAGAAGCACCGAAGCTGGTGGAAACTGCCCCGCCGCCGCCGGCCAGCACCGAACCGGCCCCGGCCGCGCCGGGCAGCACAGCGCCGGCCACCGGCAACAGCCAGCCGATGCCCGTGGCGGGCCAGTCGCCGCCGCCGACCTACCCGGCCGCCGCCCTGCGCCGTGGCGAGTCCGGCAGCGTGGTGGTGCGGGTGGACGTGGATGCCACCGGCTATGCCAATAACATCACCGTGGTGCAGCGCAGCGGCTCTCGCGAGCTGGACCGCGCGGCTACCGACGCGGTGCGCCGCTGGCGCTTCACCCCCGCGCTGAGCAACGGCCAGCCGGTGCCGGGCTCCATTGAAGTGCCGTTCGACTTCAAGCCGCAGTAACTGAACGCTTCCCGCAGGCAACCTGAACCCTGCCGGTTGCGTTGACGCAACGCTGACACACCGCTACACCGCCTCGGGCAAGACTTTGTGCGTCGTTACTGACGCGAGGAGTCTGCAATGAGTGCTACTACCCATGAACACCTTCATTCCCCGCACCTGCAGCAGGATGTGAGCGAGCGCCCGCAGCACACCTCGCCCTGGCTGTGGCTGGCGCTGATTGTCGCGATGTTTGCCGCCGCACTGATGTGGCTGCGGTTCTCGAACCAGGAAGACGTGGCGCCGGCCCCGATGGGTGAGCGCATGCTGCCCGCCAGCGAGACCCCGGTAGCCACCGCGCCTGCAGCGCGCAACGCGGCACCGGCCAGCGAGCAGCGCAAGGCGACCCCGGCCGTTCGCAACCGTGAGGCCAGCCCGCTGGCCAGCAATGACAAGCCGACCTACCCGGCGTCTGCGCTGCGTAATGGCGTGCAGGGCGGCGTGGTGGCCAGCCTCAACGTGGATACCCGCGGCAATGTGACCGAGGCGAGCATCGTGTCGCGTAGTGGCGAGCGCAGCCGTGACCTGGATCGTTCGGTGCTGAGCACCGTGCAGGGTTGGAAGTTCCAGCCGGCCATGCAGAACGGCCGTGCCGTCGCGAGTGTGGTGCGCGTGCCGGTGGATTTCCGTACCGAGCAGCGTTGATCGCGAGCGAGGGGTTCGTGATCGGGAGACGGAGGCTTCGGCCTCCGTCTTTTTTTGTGCCGGGGTTGCGGGTTTGCGGGTTGCCGGCCAGCGGCCGGCACTACCGTTTATGCCACCAGATTGAAACCGGCGCTGCGGGCCAGGCCGTCGAAATCCGGGAAGGACGTGGCGACGTTGGCGATGTCGTTGATGCGCACTTCGCCGCCGCTGATCTGGCCGGCAATGGCGAATGCCATGGCAATGCGGTGGTCACCATGGCTTTCGATGGTGCCGCTGCCCAGGGTGATGCCCCCGTGCAGCGTGGCCCCATCCTCGGTTTCATCCACCTGCATGCCCAGCGCGCGCAGGCCGGTGGCCATCGCAGCCAGGCGATCCGACTCCTTCACCCGCAGCTCGGCCGCGCCGGTCACCACGGTCTGGCCTTCTGCCGCGGCAGCCGCCACGAACAGGGCCGGGAACTCGTCGATCATGTCCGGCACCAGCTCCTCCGGAATGCGCGCGCCCTTCAGCGGCGCGTGGCGCACGACCAGGTCGGCCACCGGTTCACCGCCCTGCTCGGCCGGGTTTTCTTCGGTGATGTCCGCGCCCATCAGGCGCAGCGCGTGCAGCAGGCCGGTGCGGCGCGGGTTGAGGCCAACCTGCTTGAGCCGCAGCTCGGAGCCCGGAATGATGCTGGCGGCGACCAGGAAGAACGCGGCCGAGGAGAAATCGGCCGGCACCACGATGTCGGTGGCGCGCAGGCGCTGGCCGCCACGCAGGCGGGCCTTGCCCGGCGAGAACGCGATGTCCACGCCGAACGCCGAGAGCATGCGCTCGGTGTAATCGCGGGTCGGGTGCGGTTCGACGACGCTGGTTTCGCCCTGTGCATACAGGCCGGCCAGCAGCACGGCGGACTTCACCTGCGCACTGGCCACCGGCGAGGCGAAATCAATCCCCTGCAGCGACTGGCCGCCATGCACGTGCAGCGGCGGGGTGCCATCGCTTTCGGTGTCGATCTTCGCGCCCATCTGCGACAGCGGGCCGGTGACACGGCGCATCGGACGGCCGGACAGCGACTCATCGCCAACCAGGGTGCAGTCGAACGCCTGGCCTGCCAGCAGGCCGGCCAGCAGGCGCATGCCGGTGCCGGCGTTGCCGCAGTCCAGCGGCGCGCTGGGCGCCTTGAGGCCATCGATGCCGACGCCGTGCACCACGCGCTGCGAGGCACTGGGGGTTTCAATGCGCACGCCGAGCTGGCTGAAGATGCGCGCGGTGGCGCGGGTGTCTTCGCCTTCCAGGAAGCCCTCGATATGCGAGGTGCCATCGGCCAGCGCGGCAAACATCACCGAGCGATGCGAGACGGACTTGTCGCCGGGAATGGTCAGGCTGCCCTGCAGCGGCTGGCCCTTGCGGGCAATCCAGTGTTGCGCGTTGCTCATCGTTCGATCATTCCGTAAACGCCGGCGCGCCGGCGGTGCTTCAAAGGGCGCGGCACGCGGCCGCAACGGCGATCAGGGCACGGCCACCGGGTAGGAACCCAGCACCTTGATCTGCGCCGAGTGCGCTTCCAGTTCGGCCAGCGCGGCCTGCATCGGCGCGTCGTCGATATGGCCGGCCAGGTCGATGAAGAAGCCGTATTCCCACTTGCCGTGGTGCGACGGGCGCGACTCGATGCGGTTCATGCTGATGCCATGGCGGGCGAACGGGCTGAGCACATCGAACAGCGCGCCGGGCTTGTCATGGATGAACACCAGCACCGAGGTGCGGTCGTGGCCGGAGGTCGGGAAGATGTTGCGGCCCACCACCAGGAAGCGGGTGGTGTTGTCGGCATCGTTCTGGATGGGCTTGGTGACGACCTTCTTCAGGCCGTACACGTGGCCGGCGCTTTCGCCACCGATGGCAGCGGCGTCGTCGGCATTGCGCGCACGGCGCGCGCCTTCGGCGTTGCTGGCGACCGGGATCTTCTCGGCCTTGGGCAGGTTGGCGCGCATCCACGCCGAGGTCTGCATGAACGACTGCGGGTGGCCGTAGACGCGCTCGATGCCTTCCAGGCGACCACTGCGCGACATCAGGTACTGCTGCACGCGCAGTTCCACTTCACCGCAGATCTTCAGGTTGGAGGTGAGGAACATGTCCAGGGTGATCTGGATGGTGCCCTGCCCCGAGTTTTCCACCGGCACCACGCCAAAATCGGCGCTGCCCGCTTCCACTTCCTGGAACACTTCTTCGATGCTGGCCATCGGCAGGCCCATCGCCGAGCGGCCGAAATGCTTGAGCACGGCCTGCTGGCTGAAGGTGCCTTCCGGGCCGAGGTAACCGATCTTCAGCGGCTCCTGCTGGGCCAGGCAGGCCGACATGATTTCGCGGTAGACGTGCACCAGCACTTCATCGCTGAGCGGGCCTTCGTTGCGGTCCACCACCATGCGCAGCACCTGTGCTTCGCGCTCGGGGCGGTAGTAATCGACGGCGGCGGCGAGCTTGCCCTTGGCCTTGCCGACCTGGTGGGCGAACTGCGCACGCTCGGCGATCAGGCTCTGGATGTCACGGTCGATCTGGTCGATCTTCGAGCGCACATCGGCCAGTGCCAGCGGCGCCTGGGTCGGCACCGGGGTGGTCTTGGACGCGGCCTTGCCCTTGGGCGCGGCGGCGGCCTTGGCCGGTTCGGCCTTGGCGGACGCGCCCTTCTTCGGCGACTTCTTGCTGGGTTTGCTTGCCATCGGAATTCCTTGTTGCGGGGCACGCACCCGACGGTGCGCGCCGTTCATTGCTCAGCCGTTGCGCTGCTGGAAATCGGCCATGAAGGCGACCAGCGCCTCGGCCCCGGCCAGCGGCATGGCGTTGTACAGCGAGGCGCGGATGCCACCGACCACCTTGTGGCCCTTCAGGGCCAGCAGGCTGGCGGCCTTGGCTTCGGCCACGAAGCGGGCGTCGAGATCGGCGTTGGGCAGGAAGAACGGGATGTTCATCCGCGAGCGCGCCGAGTGCGCGACTTCGTTGCGATAGAAGCCGCCGGAGGCATCGATGGCGCCGTACACCAGCGCGGCCTTGGCGGCATTTCGCTTGGCGAACTCGACCACGCCACCTTCGGCCAGCATCCACTTGAACACCAGGCCGGCCAGGTACCAGTTCCAGGTCGGCGGGGTGTTGAGCATCGAATCGCGGGCGACGTGCGAGCGGTAATCGAAGATGTCCGCACGGGCCTGCCCGCTGCGCTCGAGCAGGTCGCGGCGGATGATCATCACCGCGATGCCGACCGGGCCCAGGTTCTTCTGCGCGCCGGCATAGATGACGCCATAGCGGCGCACATCCAGCGGTTCGCTGGCGATGGACGAGCTGAAATCGGCCACCAGCGGGACGTCACCGGTGTCGGGCACATCACGGAACTCGACGCCGTGGATGGTCTCGTTGGCGGTGATGTGCACGTAGGCGGCATCGTTGGAAAGCTGCCAGCTGCTGCGCTCGGGCAGTTCGCGGTAGCCATTGGCTTCGCTGCTGGCGGCGATGTTGACGCCGACGTAGGGGCTGGCCTGCTTGACCGCGGTCTTTCCCCAGTGGCCGCTGACCACGTAGTCGGCACGCTGGCCGGCCTGGGCGAAGTTGAGCGGGATGAGCGCCTGCTGGGTGGTGGCGCCGCCGGGCAGGAACAGCACGGCATAGTCGTCGGGGATATCGAGCAGGCGGCGCAGGTCGGCCTCGGCCTCGGCCGCCACGGACATGAATTCCGGGCCGCGATGGCTCATTTCCACGATCGAGGCGCCGGCACCGTGCCAGTCCAGCATTTCCGCCTGCGCCTGGCGCAGGACCGATTCCGGCAAGGTTGCAGGGCCGGCACTGAAGTTGAACGCGCGCGTCATGTGACACCTGTGGGGCAAGACCCCTAGTATGCCGCAGTGCACCAGCCTTGCGGCCTAGTGCGGCAAGGGAAATTTGGTTTCATTGGTATCCATTTGCGACCCGGCCGGCACTACCGTCACTGCGCGATCGTCAGCGCGCGCCGAACCAGAGCAGCAGGCTGAGCACACCCGCCAGCAGCAATGCGCTTACCAGCAGCCACGGCCAACGCCGCACCCGGCGCGGCGCCACAGGCGCGTCCGCCACCTGCTCGGCATCCTGGCTGGCGTCGTCCTCGGCCGGCAGCGGGCGCCGGCGCGGATCGTGCGGCACTTCCAGCACGAAACGGTGCTGCCCATCGAAGACCACTTGGTCGCCCGGCTGCAGCCAGCAGTGGCGCACGGCCACGCCGTTGACCCGGGTGCCGTCGGCACTGCCCAGGTCGCGCAGCAGTACACGATCGCCATGCACTTCCACCCGTGCGTGCTGCTCGGCAAAGGCGGGGTCGTCGATCTCGATATCAACATCGCCACCACGGCCGACCAGGCGCGGGCGCGACAGGGTGTAGCTGCGGCCATGGTGCAGGCCGCCGACACCGCGCAGCAGGCGCTGCTCATCGGCGATGCCATCACTGGCCGGCGACGGCGACGGTGCCTGCAGCAGGCTCTCGACCTCACCCTGCAGGACCATCTCGACGCCATCCACATACACCGCATCGCCTGCGCGCAGCAGGGCCATGCGCCGCACCGGGCGGCCGTTCACGTGGATGCTGCGGATGCCGTTGCCGACCTGCAGCCAGAGGCCACGGTCGTCCATGCAGAACTGGGCCAGCAGCAGCGCGCCATGGCCGGGGTCACCCAGCCGCACGCTGCCGTTTGCCTGGCGCACGATGCGCTGCACCCCGGGCCGCAGGGGCTGGTCGGGCTGTTGTTGTTGACTGAAGTGAACAAGCAGGTTCTGCACGCGGCGCAGACTAGCAGGTTGCTCGCCAACGCAGAAGAACCAGCGACGGGCGCTTGGCGTGGCGCCCGCCGATGCGCACAATGGCCGCCCTCTTTGATATCCCCGCCCAGCGCCAGGAGCCTGCATGTCCACCATCGATGTCCGCCACGCCCACGCCCTGCCCGATGCACAGGCCCGCGAGGCGATCGAACAGGTTGCCGCCAAGCTGGGCGAGCGCTTCGGCCTGAAGTCCAGCTGGGCCGCCGACGTGCTGAACTTCAGCGGCAGCGGCGTGGACGGCGCCATCGAGCTGCAGCCGGGCGCCGTGCGCGTGACCGCCAAGTTGGGCTTCCTGCTGTCGGCCATGAAGGGCATGGTGGAAAGCGAGATCCAGCGCGTGCTGAAGGAAAAGCTGGGCTGAACCCAGGCAGCGGCCATCACGGCCCTGCAACGTTCGTGCGCGCTACCCTCGGGGGCAGGTCCAACTCCCCCGGGAAGCGCAATGAACCAGTACGAGAATGACGACCGCCGCGACGACGACGCTTCGTTCGGCGAACAGGCCGAGCGCTTTTCGCGCAAGTTCAGCAATTCGGCACAGCAGGTCTGGCTGGCCGGCCTGGGTGCACTGGGCCGCGCACAGGCCGAAGGCAGCCGTTTCTTCGATGGCCTGGTGAAGGAAGGCGAAGCCTGGGAATCCCGCCGCCGCGAGCGCAGCGGTGAGGAGGGCCCGGGCTGGCGCGACAACGTGGAGACCTCCCTCGACGAGGCCCGCGAAAAGGCCTCCGGCACCTGGAACAAAGTGGAAAAGGCCTTCGACGACCAGGTGCAGGGCGTGCTGAAGCGCCTGCATGTCCCCACCGCCAATGACGTGGCCGCACTCGAGGCCCGCATCGATGCGCTGCATGCGCGCCTGGCCAAGCTGGAGAACCGCGCGGCCTCGGGCAGTGATGCGCCGGCACCGGGCAGCCACCAATCGCCCGGCAGCGTGCCCTGACCCTCGATTGTTGCAATGCAATAAAAATTCGCTGACAATCGCGAGAAACCCGCCAATCGCTTCGGCTGCCGTTTGTTCCCTCCCCTCACGGCTTCAGGATTGGCGGGTTTTTTCGTGCCTGCGCCACGCGGATCTGCGGGCTGCATCACAATTCATGTCGGGAAGGCCCTGACGCAATATGACTGCGTGGCCTTTACACTGTCATCTTCCGTTTTCGCCCCTTCCGCTCCCTTCCCGCATGCTCCCTTGGATTCTGGCCCTGCTGTCGGCCCTGCTTACCTGCACCCTGGCAATCGTCTATCTGTGGTGGGTCAAGCGGCGGCGAACGGAAATGCAACTGGGGCTGCAGGCCCTGGCGGGCATGCATTGGCGCGAGTTCTCGACGCTGATCAAGCGGATGCTGCGCGAGCGGCGCGGCCTGCGCGAAGTGGCCGACCCGACCGACGAAGTGCGCGAGCCGAGCAGTGATTTCCTGCTCAGCGATGGCCCCAATACCTGGCTGGTCTCCTGCAAGCACGGGCTGGCTTACCGCATCGGTACGGCCGCGGTGAACGAGCTGGGCGCCGTCGCGCGCCTGGGCGGCGCCAAGGGTGGCCTGCTGATCACCGAGGGCCGGGTCGAGCGCGATGGCCTGGCCGCCGCTGAAAAGCAGTCAGTCGAAGTGCTGGATGGCCCACGCCTGTGGCCGCTGCTGCAGCCCTACCTGCCGGCCGAGATTGAAACGCGCGTGCGCTCGACGGCCCGCCTGGAGGCGCTGCGTCGCATCGCCATTTCCGCGCTGGGTGCGGTGACCCTGGGCCTGCTGGTCGGGCTGGGCCTGCAGGGCCTTCACGTGGAAACCAGCACTGCCGCTGTCGACAGCACGCCGCCGCCTGCAGCAGCCGCGCCGGCGCCGGTCGCCCCTGACGTGCAGCCGGACGCAGCGCCAGTAGCAGACGCGGAGGACGTGCCTGCGCCGGCGGCTCCGGCCGAGGCAGCGCCTGCTGCGCCGGCCGACAATGGCCGCAACGAGCTCAATCCCGATATCGCGACCCTCGACCGTTACCAGGCCGAACTGGCACGCGCACTGGCCCACCAGCCCGGTATCGCCAGTGGCGTCTGGCTGACCCGGCAGACCCTTGCCATCAACCGCACCGGCGAGCTGGAGGCGGTATGGCCTCGGGTCTGCCAGGAAGTGCTGCGCTACCCCGCCCTGCGCAACGTGCGCGTGCAGCTCAACGCCCGCCCGGGCGTGGATGAGCCGGTGCGCTGGCGGCAGTGCGCCACGTATTGATGGGGCGACATCCACGCGTGGCGTGGATGGGCAAATGATGCCGTGGCGTCAACGCAACGCGGCAAGGTGGGCGATGTAACTCGAACGCGATTCGCCGGCCGCCTTGGCCTGCGCATCCAACCTTGCAAGGATCCGCCGCGGCAGGCTGATGTTGACCCGCTCGACAGTATCGTCCAGCAGGGCGGGATCAATGTTGATGTAAGCGAGAATCCACTGAGTCCCAGTACCCGCATCGGCCACGAGCTTCTGCGGCGCAGACGGCGTCGGGATGGAGCGCCCTGCATCCAGCGCGGCGTCAATCCACGCAAGCGCGGCCTCTTCCGCCGAACTGAGGGCGTCATCAAGCGTGTCGGCCGCAGAGAAACAACCCGGCAGATCGGGCACGACCACGCCCCAGGCTGTGCGTTCGTCACCGGCTTCGATCAAGACTGGATATCGCATGGGACCCTCTACGTCAGCCCAGCAAGCTTCCGGATTGCCTGGACCAGACCAATTCCCAGATCTTTCCTGGGATGCGGCACGGTAATGATGTGCGGGCAACGCGGATGTACGAATACATGGTGGGAGCCACGAATCTGACGGCAGGTCCAACCCGCCGCGCGTAGTTCCCGGATGAGGTCCCCGCTTTTCATACGCGGACCATACACATCGTACACACGCACCGACAGAGTTCAAGGCGACAGGTAAGCGCCCGCCTGTCGGACTTACCGCGCACCCGGCGCGAAACGCGCCACCAGGTCCCAGGCATCGCCCAGGAACATCTGCCGCACGCGAGTGATCGGCTGGTCGCCGCGCCAAGTCAGGCGCTCGATCACCAGGCAGGCGGTGCCCGGCTTCACGTCCAGCAGCTTGGCCGAGGCGGCGTCCGCACCCCAGGCGCTGATGCGGTGCTGGGCGCGGGTCCAGGACACGTTCTGCAGCAGCCAGCTGCCCGGCGCGGTGGTGCTGAAGTCGATCTCCAGCACCTCGGGCACGCCTACCGGGCTGATCAACCGGTGCTCCAGCGCCAGCGGTCGGCCATCGGCCAGGTGCAGGCAGCGCATCGCCAGCAACGGCTCGCTGCCGGCCAGTTCAACTTCGCCGGCATTGCCCGGCTCGGCCAGGCGCAGTTCACGCTGCAGCAGCCGATAGGCGTACTGATGCCCGCGCGAGCCGACTTCCATGGCGATGTCCGGAATTTCCAGCGCCACCTGTTCAAGGTGCGGAGGCTGCCGCGCCACGAACGAACCGGCACGGCGGCGGCGTTCGATCATGCCGCTCTCGGCCAGCGCGGTCAGCACCTTGTTCACCGTCATCCGCGAGCAGCCGTACTGCTCCATCAGCTCGTGCTCGTACGGAATGCGGAAACCCGGCGCCCACTCTCCACTGAGGATGCGGCTTTCCAGATCGCTGCGGATACGCTGGTTGAGCGTGGCGGACTTGCTGGCCTTCACGGGAGTGGGGATTCTCGATAAGAGGGAGGCGGTCAGCCCAGCACGCCACGCAGGGCAGCGGCGAAGGCGGCGGTGATGGCCTCGCGCTGCAGGTGGCGGCCGTCGGCCACGACCTGGCGGCCGTGGCGCCAGACCGAACGCAGCGCGCCATTACGTGCAGCGAAGACCCAGCTGTCAAGCCATGCGTCATTCTGTCGCGACTGCAGCGCCGGGTGTGCGGGGTCCAGTTCAAGCAGATCGGCGCTGGCCCCGACCTGCAGGCCAGCGGCCACGCCCAGCGCCTGCGCACCGCCCTGCAGCGCACCTTCAAACAGAAAACGGCCGCTGCTGCGGGTGGCATCCGGGGCGAGGACGTTGCGCCCGCGCAGCGCCAGGCGCTGGCCGTACTCGAGCAGGCGCAGTTCCTCGGCGGCATCGATCAGCACGTTGGAATCCGAGCCGACACCGAAGCGGCCGCCCTCGCGCGCGAACGCCTGCATCGGGAACAGGCCATCGCCCAGATTGGCCTCGGTGATCGGGCACAGCCCGGCCACGGCCTTGCTGGCCACCATCTGCGCACGCTCGGCATCGGTGATGTGGGTGGCGTGCACCAGGCACCAGCGCTCATCGACGGCAGCGTTTTCGTACAGCCACTGCACCGGCCGCTGCCCGCTCCAGGCCAGGCAGGCCTCGACCTCGCGCACCTGCTCGGCGATGTGGATGTGCACCGGGCCGGTGGTCAGCGGCAGCAGGGCATCCAGTTCCTCGCCGGTGACCGCGCGCAGGCTGTGCGGGGCAATGCCCAGCACCGCGTCGGGCAGCGTGGACAGGGCGGTCTTCGCCCCGTCCAGCAGCCGCGCGAACCCATCTACATGGTGGATCAGCCGGCGCTGTGCGGGATTGGGCGGTGCGCCACCGAAATCGGCGTGGGCGTAGAACACCGGCAGCAGGGTCAGGCCGATGCCGGTCTGCTCGGCGGCGACGGCGATGCGCGCGCTCATCTCGGCCGGGTCGTCATGCGCCTGGCCGTTGGCCTGGTGGTGCAGGTAATGGAATTCGCCGACGCGGGTGAAGCCGCTTTCCAGCATTTCCATGTAGGCCTGGGCGGCGATGGCCTGCACCGCCTCCGGGCGCAGATGGGCCAGGAAACGGTACATCAGCTCGCGCCAACTCCAGAAGCTGTCGCCGTCGCCGCCACCGATCTCGGTCAGGCCGGCCATGCCGCGCTGGAAGGCGTGGCTGTGCAGGTTGGGCAGGCCCGGCAGCAGCAGGCCGACGCGGGTATCACCGTCCTGCGCGCCCTGCCCCGTTTCAATGCCTGTGATGCGGCCGCCCTGCACCTGCAGGCGCACGTCGCGCGCCCAGCCCTCGGCCAGCAGGGCGTGGGCGGCATGGAAACAGTGCGGGGAACGCGAATCGGACATGGCTGGACAACCCGAAATGGACGCCTATATTGTATAGACATATAAGCACAGCCGCGTTGTGGATGCCATGCACGTCGATACCCTCTGGTCCAACGTCCACCTGATGACCCTCGATGGCGAGGGCCTGGGTGTCATCACCGATGGCGTGCTGGCCTGCGCCGAGGGCCGCATCGTTCATGTCGGCCCGGCCGGCAGCGATGCGCACCTGCAGCCGACCACCCGCATCGATGGCGAAGGCCGCTGGATCTCGCCGGGCCTGGTCGACTGCCACACCCACCTGGTCTACGCCGGCAACCGCGCCAATGAGTTCGAGCAGCGCCTGCAGGGCGTCAGCTATGCCGACATCGCCCGCGCCGGCGGCGGCATCGTCTCCACCGTGCGCGCCACCCGCGCCGCTTCGCCGCAGCAGTTGGCCAACGAGAGCCGCCCGCGCCTGCTGGCGATGCGCGCCGAGGGCATCACCACGGTCGAGATCAAATCCGGCTACGGCCTGACCCTGGACGACGAGCGCAAGCAGCTGCAGGTGGCCCGCGCACTCGGCGAGGAATGCCGGGTGAACGTGGTGCCGACCTTCCTCGGCGCGCACGCGGTACCGCCGGGGCGCGAGGCGCAGGAGTACACCGACGAGGTGTGCAACGTGATGATCCCGGCCATCGCCGCTGAGGGCCTGGCCGAGGCCGTGGACGTGTTCTGCGAGAACATCGCGTTCTCGCCGGCGCAGGCGCGGCAGGTTTTTGAGTCGGCACGTGCGAACGGGCTGGCGGTGAAGATCCATGCCGAACAGATGAGCAACCAGCATGGCGCCGAACTGGCCGCCGGTTTCGGTGCGCTGTCGGCCGACCATATCGAACACCTCGACGAGGCCGGCATTGCCGCGATGGCCGCTGCCGGCACGGTGGCCGTGCTGCTGCCCGGCGCCTTCTATTTCACCCGCGATACCACCCTGCCCCCGATCGCCGCGCTGCGTGCGGCCGGCGTGCCGCTGGCCCTGGCCACCGACAGCAACCCCGGCACCTCGCCGCTGACCAGCCCGCTGCTGGCGATGAACATGGGCGCGACCCTGTTCCGCCTGACCGTGGACGAATGCATTGCCGGCTTCACCCGTGAAGCAGCGCGCGCGCTGGGCCACGGCGAGCGCATCGGCCGCCTGTCGGTGGGCCTGGACTGCGACCTGGCGATCTGGGACATCGACGCGCCGGCCGACCTGGTCTATCGCATGGGATTCAACCCGCTGCACGCGCGCGTGGTGCGCGGGCAGCCCGACCTGCCTGCTTCCTGGAGCAACACATGAGCAACACCCTGGTTCTTCGCCCCGGCCATGTCACCCTCGCCCAGTGGCGGCAGGTCTACCGGGGTGCGCCGCTTGCACTGGACCCGGCTGCGCTGCCGGTGGTGCGCGCCAGTGCCGCCGCGGTGGCCGCCATCGTCGCCAAAGGCGCGCCTGTGTATGGCATCAACACCGGCTTCGGCAAGCTGGCCAGCGTGCGCATCGAGCGCGAAGACCTGGCCACCCTGCAGCGGAACATCGTGCTCTCGCATGCCGCCGGCGTGGGCGAGCCGATGCCGGCCAGCGTGGTGCGGCTGATGATGGCGCTGAAGCTGGTCAGCCTGGCGCAGGGCGCTTCGGGCGTGCGCGAGGAAACCCTGCTGCTGCTGGAGGCGATGCTGGTGAAGGGCGTGCTGCCGGTGGTGCCGGCGCAGGGCTCGGTCGGCGCGTCCGGTGACCTGGCCCCGCTTTCGCACCTGGCCAGCGTGATGCTGGGCGTGGGCGAGGCCTTCATCGGCGAGGAGCGTCTGCCGGCGATGGACGCCCTGGCACGCGTTGGCCTGCAGCCGGTGGAGCTGGACGCGAAGGAAGGCCTGGCTCTGCTCAACGGCACCCAGTTCTCCACGGCGTATGCGCTGGCCGGTCTGTTCGAGATTGAGACCGTGTTCCAGGCCGCGCTGGTGACCGGTGCGCTGTCGGTGGAAGCAGCCAAGGGTTCGGACACGCCGTTCGATCCGCGCATCCATGCCATCCGCGGCCAGCGCGGGCAGATCGCCACCGCCGCCACCCTGCGTTCGCTGATGCAGGGCTCGGACATCCGCGAATCGCATCGCGACAACGATGTGCGCGTGCAGGATCCGTACTGCCTGCGCTGCCAGCCGCAGGTGATGGGCGCGGCGCTGGACATCCTGCGCCAGGCCGCGACCACGCTGGAAATCGAAGCCAACGGTGTGTCCGACAATCCGCTGGTGTTCACCGACACGGGCGAAGCACTGTCCGGCGGCAACTTCCACGCCGAACCGGTGGCCTTCGCCGCCGACATGCTGGCGATGGCCGTGTGCGAGATCGGTTCGATCAGCGAGCGCCGCCTGGCGATGCTGGTCGACCCGGCACTGTCCGGCCTGCCCGCGTTCCTGACCCCGCGCCCGGGCCTGAATTCCGGCTTCATGATTCCGCAGGTGACCGCCGCCGCGCTGGTCTCTGAAAACAAGCAGCGCGCCTACCCGGCCAGCGTCGATTCGATCCCGACCTCGGCAAACCAGGAAGACCACGTGTCGATGGCCGCGCACGGTGCACGCCGCCTGATGCAGATGGCCGAGAACGCGGCCAACGTGATCGGCATCGAGCTGCTGGCCGCCGCGCAGGGCTGCGATTTCCACGCGCCGCTACGCTCCAGCGCTGCGCTGGAAACCGTGCGTGCCACCCTCCGCGCGCAGGTGCCGACGCTGGAAGAAGACCGCTACTTCCACCCGGACATGGTGGTCGCCACGAACCTGGTACGCAGCGGCGCACTGGCACAGGGCCTGGGCGAACTGCTGCCGACCGTGGAGCCGCAGGCATGAATGCCCGTCCCGAATGGCTGACGGTGCACGAGGGCGATGCCCCGTTGATCGTCAGCTTCCCGCATACCGGCAGCGAGCTGCCGCACGAGCTGATGGGCGATTACCACTCGCCGTGGCTGGCGCGGCGCGACGCCGACTGGTGGGTGCACGACCTCTACGACTTCGTGCGCGGGATGGGCGCGACCACCGTGCGCTCGGCGATCTCGCGTTCGGTGATCGACCTCAACCGCGACCCCAGCGGCGTGTCGCTGTACCCGGGCCAGAACACCACCGGCCTGTGCCCGCTGACCACCTTCGACAACCAGCCGCTGTACCACGCCGGCCGCGAGCCGGATGAGGCGGAGATCGGCCGCCGCCGCGACACGTATTTCGCGCCCTACCACGATGCGCTGGCCGCGCAGATCGCACGCCTGCGTGCGCGCCACGGCACGGTGGTGGTGTATGACGCGCATTCGATCCGCTCGCATATCCCGCACCTGTTCGACGGCGAGCTGCCGCAGTTCAACCTGGGCACGGCCGGTCCGTCCGGTGCACCGGATACCTCCTGCGACAACGCACTGAGCGATGTGGTGGAGAACCTCTTGAAGATCAGCGGCATGAGCCAGGTGCGCAACGGCCGCTTCAAGGGCGGCTGGATCACCCGCCACTACAGCGACATCCCCGGTGGCGTGCACACGCTGCAGATGGAACTGGCCTGCCGTGGCTACATGCACGAGCCGCTGCCCGACCAGGTGGACGAGCACAGCTGGCCCACCCCGCTTGACCCCGAACACGCCGCACCGCTGCGCCACACCCTGGCGCAGGTGCTCAACGCCTGCCTTGAATTCGCTACGAACCGGAGCGCCGCATGACCCGCAACGACCCCAGCCGCACCATCATCGCGCCCACCGGCACCACGCTGAACGCCAAGAGCTGGCTGACCGAAGCGCCGCTGCGCATGCTGATGAACAACCTGCACCCGGACGTGGCCGAGCGCCCCCAGGAACTGGTGGTGTACGGCGGCATCGGCCGTGCCGCGCGCGACTGGGAAAGCTTCGATGCCATCGTCGAAACGCTCAAGCGGCTGGACGATGACCAGACCCTGCTGGTGCAGTCGGGCAAGCCGGTGGGCGTGTTCCGCACCCATGCCGATGCACCGCGCGTGCTGATCGCCAATTCCAACCTGGTGCCGCGCTGGGCCAACTGGGACCACTTCAACGAGCTGGATAGGAAGGGCCTGGCCATGTACGGCCAGATGACTGCCGGCAGCTGGATCTACATCGGCGCGCAGGGCATCGTGCAGGGCACCTACGAGACCTTCGTGGAAATGGGCCGCCAGCATTTCGGTGGCGACCTGACCGGCAAGTGGCTGTTCACCGGTGGCCTGGGCGGCATGGGTGGCGCGCAGCCGCTGGCCGCGGTGATGGCCGGCGCCTCGTGCCTGGCCGTCGAATGCCGCAAGAGCAGCATCGACATGCGCCTGCGCACCGGCTACCTGGACACCTGGACCGACAACCTGGATGAAGCACTGCGGCTGATCGATGAAGCCTGCAAGGCAGGCACGCCGAAGTCGGTAGGCCTGCTGGGCAATGTGGCTGACGTGCTGGCCGAACTGCTGGAACGCGGCATCAAGCCCGACCTGCTGACCGACCAGACCTCGGCGCACGACCCGGTGAACGGCTACCTGCCGCAGGGCTGGACGGTCGAGCAGTGGGACGAGAAGCGTGTTTCTGCGCCGAAGGAAGTTGAAAAGGCCGCGCGTGCATCGATGGCCAACCACATCCGCGCCATGCTCGGCTTCCATGCGCTGGGCGTGCCGACCGTGGACTACGGCAACAACCTGCGGCAGATGGCGCTGGAAGAAGGCGTGGCCAATGCCTTCGACTTCCCCGGTTTCGTGCCGGCCTACATCCGCCCCCTGTTCTGCCGCGGCATCGGCCCGTTCCGCTGGGCCGCGCTGAGCGGCGACCCGGAAGACATCGCCAAGACCGATGCCAAGGTGAAGGAGCTGATTCCGGACAATCCGCACCTGCACCGCTGGCTGGACATGGCCGCCGAGAAGATCAAGTTCCAGGGCCTGCCCGCGCGCATCTGCTGGGTGGGCCTGGGCGATCGCGATCGCCTGGGGCTGGCCTTCAACGAGATGGTGGCGAACGGCGAACTGAAGGCGCCGGTGGTGATCGGCCGTGACCATCTGGACAGCGGCAGCGTGGCCTCGCCAAACCGCGAGACCGAGGCGATGGCCGATGGTTCCGATGCGGTGTCCGACTGGCCGCTGCTCAATGCCCTGCTCAACACCGCCAGCGGTGCCACATGGGTGTCGCTGCACCACGGCGGCGGCGTGGGCATGGGCTTCTCGCAGCACGCGGGAATGGTGATTGTCTGCGATGGCACGGAAGCGGCGGCGAAGCGGATTGGCCGCGTGCTGTGGAACGACCCGGCCACCGGTGTGATGCGCCATGCCGATGCCGGGTATGAGATCGCGGTGGAGTGCGCGAAGGAGAAGGGGCTGGATCTGCCGGGGATTCTGGGCTGATCGAGCGTCGCCCGGCACGGCCCGGCGCTACCTTGAACGTGTGGTAGAGCCGGCCGCTGGCCGGCTTTCCCTGGGGCGGGAATCGCTGCTCTTGACCCGATCTTCCGCCCTGACCAAGATGCGCCATCGCCGCTGACGGACCACCGCGATGTATCGCGCCCTTGCTGCACTCTTCTGCGCCGTGGCAGTCACCCTGCCCGCCTCGGCGCGTGATGTTCGCGACGGGCTTTCGACCCGACTGGATACCCAACTGCAGATCAACCGCGAGCGCTATGGCATTGCCGGCCAGGCCGTGCTCGTCGCCCACAACGACCACGTGCTCTACCAGGGCGCCAGCGGTGAACGCGACCCGGCCACGCATGCAGTGGCCACCGTCGACAGTATCTTCGCCGCGCAGTCGATGGCCAAGCTGCTGACCAGCACGCTGGTGATGCAGCTGGTCGATCAGGGCACGCTGGATCTCGACGCGCCCGCCAGCCGCTATGTCCCCGATCTGCCCGCCGCCTGGCAGGCGATCCATGTGCGCGATTTCCTCAACCACAGCTCCGGCATCGCCGAGTACTACGACCGCGTGGACAACCGCTGGGTGAGCAAGGGCTACCCCGGCGTTGCACCGGATCTTGCCGCTGCACTGAAGGTGGCCGGCGCGGCGCCGATGCAGTTCGCCACCGGCAGCCGCGTGCAGTACACCCAGGCCAACTACCTGGTGCTGACCGCGTTGCTGGAAGCGCACTACCACAAGCCCTACCCGGCCATCGCCCGCGAACGCATCCTGCAGCCACTGAAGATGCGCAGTACTTCGTGGGGGCTGGACAGCGTGCCAGCAGCACGCGCGGCAGTGCCGTACACCGGCAAGGACGGAGCGTTGCAGGCGGCCGATGAAGATCCGTGGCCGCACTATGGCTGGGGCCACGCGGACCTGCAGACCACCGTCGGCGACATGAACCGCTTCCTGCAGGCGCTGGCTACCGGCAAGCTGCTGCGTACAGCGACACTGGAAAAGCTTTGGCAGCCGCAGAAGCTCGCCAGCGGCGGCAGCAATTTCTTCTCCACGGGCTGGGATACCACGCGCAGCGATGGCTACACCCAGGTCGGCCACGATGGTGGCACCCGCGTGCGGGCGCGGCTGGCCTACAAGGGCAGCCTGGCCAGCGGTTACTGGGTGTTCGTGTACTTGACCAATGGCAGCGCGCGCAATGTGTGGTCGAGCACCTTGGTGGAGAGCACGATGGCGGTGGCTGCACCGCAGGAGTTTCCGAGTGCGGTGCTGTCCGAGCGCCTGATCGCCTATGCGTCGGATGAGACGGCTGGCGCGGCACAGGCGATGCGCGACTGGTTGCAGGACAACATCCGCATCACCGACAGCGAACGCGAACGCGCGATCAACGCCAGCGGCTACGCGATCCGCGAGAGCCTGGGTGCGGGCAAGGCGCTGAAGGTATTTACCCTCAACACCGAGCTGTACCCGGATTCGGCCAATGTCTGGGACAGCCTGGCCGAATGCCATGCCGCGCTGGGCGATGCGGAGACTGCCAAAGCGCTGTACGAGAAGGCGAAGGCGCTGGCGAAGCCGTCTTTGTAGAGTCGAGCCATGCTCGACTGCGTTGTTTTGATGCAGCCGACTTCGCCAGTCGAGCATGGCTCGACTCTACAAGGGCATGCCCCCATACGGCACTGATGGGTGACGTACCGCCCGCGACCTGTTAACTTGCGCGCCACTTTCGTGGTTTACAGCCTGTCCACATGTCGCTCTCGTCTTACCGCCCCACCCCGTCGCTGTTGTTCCTGGCCGTCTCCCTCGGCCTTGCCGCCACCGCCCACGCCGCCCCGCAGGCCACCACGCTGGACGCGGTGCAGGTCACTGCCGCCGATGCCAGCGCCCAGGCCCGCGAGGCGCTCAAGCGCGTGCCCGGCGCCAGCAACGTCATCGACGTCGCCAAGGCCGACAGCCGCCTGTCCAGCAGCGCCGACGTGCTGGCCTACCAGCCCGGCATCAGCGCGCAGTCGCCGGGCAACGAGGGCACCAAGGTGTCGATCCGCGGTTCGGGCATCAACCGTGGGCCGGGCGCGCATGCCTCGGGCATTGCGGTCTCCCTTGACGGCCTGCCGCTGACCGGCCCGGGCGGCACGCCCTACGAACTGCTGGAACCGCTGTGGCTGTCGCGCGTGGAAGTACTGCGCGGCGCCAATGGTTTCGAGCGCGGCGCGTTGGCGCTGGGTGGCGCCATCGACTATGTCAGCCGCAGCGGACGAGACTCGGCCGGCGTGCAGCTGCACTACGAAGCCGGCAGCCGCGGCTACCAGAAGCGCGGAATCAGCTGGGGCGGCGTCAGTGGTGATGTCGATTACTTCCTGGCCTACACCGACAGCGAGTTCGACGGCTACCAGCGCCACGCGCGCGGCGACGGCAAGGGCGCGATGGCCAACATCGGCTGGCAGATCAGCCCCGACCTGCAGACGCGCTTCTTCGTGCGCTACCGCGAGACCAATCACGAAACGCCCGGGCGCCTGACCCGCGACCAGATCCGCAATGATCCGCGTGCGGCCAACCCGGCCAACCTCGCCATCGACGCGCGCCGCCCGCAGCCGGGCAGCACCTGGATCGGCAACATGACCACCCTGCAGATCGACGAGGATTCCTCGCTGCAGGCCGGGCTGGTCTACCACAAGTACCCGATGGACCTGGGCGAGAGTCTGTACCGCCAGCAGCTGGACTACGCCGACCTCAACGCGACGCTGGACTACCGCCGCCGCCATCCGCTGTTCGGGCTGGACAGCGAAACCACCGTCGGCCTGCGCGTGACCCACGATCTGGATGCCAACGTGCGCGAGTCGCTGCGCTTTGCCAGCAACGGCTATGCGGCCGGCACGCACACGCGTGATTTCCGCCATCTCGGCACCCAGAGCACGCTGCACATCGGCAACAATCTGGCGGTGAATGATCGCCTGCGCGTGCAGACCGGCTTCGCCCTGATCAACACCCGCAGCGATGTGCAGGTGACCTGGCCCACCAGCGGTGGCCGCCTGCGTGACCACGACTGGGATTACGCGCCGCGCCTGGGCTTCACCTGGCAGCACAGCGCGCAGACGCAGTGGTTCGGCAACCTCAGCCGCTCGGTGGAAGCGCCGCACCCGTGGTCGATGATCTGGGGTTCGAACCAGTTCTTCGGCGCTGGCAACGGTCCGTCGACCGGCCGCCAGAGCACGCCGGTGGCGATGCAGAACCAGACCGCCACCACGCTGGAACTGGGCGCGCGTGGCGAAGCTGCGCTGGGCCGCTGGGAACTGACCGGCTACTACGCGCACGTGAACCACGAACTGCTGAGCGTCGAGCTGCAGCCGGTGCCGAACCTGTTCGTGGCCGAGAACAATGCCAGCCCCACCGTGCACCGCGGCATCGAGGCCGGCCTGGGCAGCACGCTGTGGCAGGGTGTGCCGGGCCGCCTGTCGCTGCGCCAGGCCTACACGTTCAGCGATTTCCGCTACCGCCACGACGCGCGCTTCGGCAGCAACCGCCTGCCCGGCCTGCCGCAGCACAGCTACCAGGCCGAACTGCGCTTCGACCATGCCTCGGGCCTGTATGCCGCACTGAACACCGAGTACGCCTCGCGCATCGCGGTGGATTATGCCAACAGCTACTGGGCCGACAGCCACGTGATCTTCGGCAGCCGCATCGGCTACGACGCACCGGGTGGCCGCTGGCAGGCCTGGGCGGAGATGCGCAACATCGGCGACCGCCACTACGCGGCAACGGTCACGCCGGGCTACAACGACGCGGGCAAGGATGTCGCGCGCTCGACGCCGGGCGAAGGCCGCGGCGTGTATGCAGGGGTGCGCTGGCGCTTTGAGTGAGCGCCAGCGTGGAAACGCCGGGCATTGCCCGGCGCTGCCTCAGGCGATACGCCAGCGTGGCAGCTGCTCGCTGCGCCTCCAGACGAGCGGTGCCGCGGCCATCAGCAGCAGGGCCATCAGCCAGCGCGGCGAGGTGGTCAGCAGGCCATCGACCCACCCTGCGATGACCAGCGACGGCACCTCCTGCCACGGGCTGTAGCCCAGGTAGAGCACGCTGCCGGCGCGCCGCACGAACACCAGGCCCATCGCCGCGAGGAACAGGTGCCGTGCTGCGGCAGGTCCAACGCTGCGAGGACGTTCCCCACTCGCGGGAGACGGCGAACAGCACGCCGATGATCAGCGTGGCCATCAAGGCCACCAGACCGATATCGACCTTGCGGCCGATCCGTTCATACGTGCAGGCGCGGCACTCCGCCTCTTCGGCGGCGACGGCGGTATCGACGGCCGGTTGCGCCGCAGGAGGCGCGGCCTGGCCCATCACGGTGAAGGGCATCAACAGCGCGAACATCGCGCCCATCATCCAACACCACATCCTGTTACTGCGTGCAGCAGATTGCATATGCCTCTCCTTGGCGATTGACTCATCCCCGGCCGGGCCACAGCGCCCGCCCTCGACGGATTCCCGATAGGGCCAGTTCGGGTCGTTCCAGCACCCAGCGCCCCTCTTCCCTGTGGAACAGCATACGGGAACGCTGGCCCCCGATGCTTGAACAGTAGTCAGCGGCCACGGCAATCATGGCCCATTGGTTGTCCGCACTGAACACCGGCATCGACAGCAGGAGGATCACGCTCTCTTCAAGGCTCTCCTCCGTTGCGGACCGCTGGCACCCCTGCTTCTGGATCGTGCGCAGCTGCACGAAACCCAGATGCGCAGCGCCCTCCAGCGCTGCATCCGGCACCCGCCTGCTGCGCCGGTTGGCCAGCGGCAGCTGTGCCTGCAACTGCCGCCGCAGCTGGTACATCGGGCGCTCCTCCACCCAGTCCACCAGATCATCGTCATCCTGGCAGAACCGAGCATGGCCTCCCGGCTGGCAGTACGGCAGTGTCTGGTCGATCACGATGGTTGCGGCAGGCACAGGATCGGACAACTGCCGTTGCACCTCGGGACGCCAGCGGTCTGCCCTCGCAGCCCCACGGCCCCCCATCGCCATGGGCACCGGCAACGACCGGGGCGGTGGTGGCAGGATGGGGTTCCTGATCGCAAGCGCCATGATCTCCGCCTGCATCTGCGCGGTGCCAAGGTTCACCGTCGGCGGCCCGAGGGATGCGTTCTGCCAGGGCTTCAGCGTGCAGGCCAGGCACAGCAACGCCACTGCCGAAACCACAGCGGCGATGGCCCATATACGCTTCCATGCAACGTATCTGCTCATGACCACCCGGTGCTCGAGCACCCTGTGTTGAAGAAGGACCGCGGCCCTGCGGGCACGCGCAGCGACGCTACAGCGCCTGCACCACCTGCATGAGATTGACCGCGTCCGGCGCCAGCTGCTGTGCACCCCAGCCCAGCGCGGCGAAGAACACCACCAGGCCCAGCAGCGGCCAGAACGTGTGCGACAGGCACAACCGCCACCACCCCTGCGCGCCCATGCCCTGCATGCGCCGGTACAGGCCACCGACAATGGCGGCGTCCACCAGCAGCTCGGCCATCAGCACCGGCGCCGACCACACCACCCAGACACTGGCCAGCAGCACGGTGGCCACCAGCGCGAGAAGACCGAGCACGGCCAGCAGTGGCAGCCCGGCCTCACCGTCTGCAACCTCCAGCAGGGACGCGCCATCGGAGTCGGTGATGGACGGGGCCGAGGCTTCAGCCCACGACGCCGAGGCACCGCCACCACCGGAATTACCGCCGTTGCCGCCCCATGAAGGGCCCGCGCGTGGGGAGCTGCCACCGACGCCGCCATTGCCGGCGACCTCGGCAGCACCGTCAGCCACCGCATCCCAGCGCCAGCGGATCCAGAGCCACATCAGCAGCAGGAACACGGTATAGGCCAGCAGCACCGCCAGCGGATAACGCAGCAGCATGCTGTCCAGGCCGGCCAGGCGCAGCGCATGCGAGGCGAGGAAACCGGCGCCACCGGTCAGCAACACGATCAGCGCCATCTGCAGGCGCGGCCACCCGTGGTGCTGCAGCTGCCGTCGCGCGCGGGCGACTTCACTGCTGCGTGTCATCGGCAGCTTCAACGGCGTGCGGTTGAAGCGCTTGGTCTGCTTCATGCCGGCACTGGGCCGGACCAAAGGGAGTGCAGCATGCGGACATCCTTGCCGGGCACGCGTGGGTGCGTTCGGGTCGATTCTAGCGTGTGGGCGGCGCGGCTGCCTTCAGCAGCTGGGCGGCCACCTGGTCGAACGGGGCGATGTCCTGCAGCGCGCGGCTCATGGCCACCGCACCTTCCACGCTGGCGATGACCAGACTGGCCAGCGCGGCCGCCTGTTCCGGTGCGTGACCGTCGGCCACGAAGGCCTGGGCCAGATGGCCCTGCCAACGTGCGAACACCTCGGCGGCGGCAGCACGCGGCTGGCTCGCGACCGCTTCAACCGGTTCTTCCACCGCCGCGGCCAGCACCGGGCAGCCGGCGCGGAACTGTGTGCGCAGCAGGCGCTCGCGCCACATCGCCAGGAACTGCTGCAGACCCTGCACCGCGCCCCCTTGCAGCAGCTCCACCAGCAGAGCCTCCACTCTGTCGCCTGCCATCTGCGTGGCGCGGGCCAGCAGCTCCTGCTTGCCGCCCGGGAAATGGTGGTAGGTCGAGCCCAGCGGCGCCTCGGCCAGCTTGGTCACCTCGCGGATGCTGGTGGCATTGAGCCCGACCCGCGCCAGCATCTGGGCGGCCGCATCGATCACGCGCTGGGGGGCATCGGACGCTCGCGGGCTCATGCCGCTCACCTTGCTAGGACAGTCGTCATAGATTAGCGTATCGCCCGTCCTATAACAGTCGTCATAGTCATGAATCTCTGGTTCCGCCTGCTCCACCTGCTGCTGTGCAGCCTGTTCCGGCCGAAGCTGGACGCCCCGTTCGGGGTCTCGCGGCTGCCGTTCCGGGTGCTGCCCAACCACCTGGACAGCAACCTGCACATGACCAATGGCCGCTACTGGAACATCTTCGACCTGGGCCGGCTGGACCTGATCCTGCGCATGGGCCTGGGCAAAGTGGCGCTGCGCGAGAAGTGGGCACCCATCGTTGGTGCGGGCACCATCCAGTTCCGTCGCGAGCTCAAGCCCTTCCAGCAGTTCACCCTGGAAACGCGGCTGGCCGGCTGGGTCGGTACGCGCATCATCATGGAGCAGCGCGTGCTGGTCGGGCCGGAGCAGAAAGTCGCCACCCGCGCGCTGCTGGTCACCGGCATCTACGACCGCCGCGCGCGCAGCTTCGTCGGCATGGAGCGGATGATGGCGGCCATCGGCTGCGATACGCCGCCCTCACCGCCGCTGAGTGCGGCCGCGCAGGCGCTGCTGGCGGCGGATACGGCGTTGAAGCGCGACGACGACTGAGCGGGCGCCTTACAGGGCTTTCCTGAGTACATCCTGCAAGCGACGCTTGTGCGACTCCACCGATTTCCAGTTCCAGTCGCACACCGGCGGAACATCCAGCGCGCCGCGCTCACGGGCCAGTGCGGCGCGCTCGGTCAGGACCTGCACTTTCGCGCCGACGTTCGCATCGATGGCCATCGGCAGCAGGATCGAGATCAGCCCCCAGCCGGACACCATGACGCGCGCGGAGTCACCGCGCCCGCTGTCGAACGGGCGAACGCGCACGGCGCCGCCCATGTCCGCGTACTGCACGCCGATCAGCAACATGCCGCCTGAGACCCACTGCAATGCCCTGCCGTGCTCACACAGCGCCTCGGCGGAATCGTAGCGGCGCGGCTGCTCGCCGGCGCTTGAATAGAGCTCGGTGACCAGCACCGGGCTGCGCTTGAACACGGCGCGCGCCACGGTCTTGACCACCTTGTTGGACACGGCCGCCATACCCAGCGAAGACGATCAGTGCTTGCCGGGCGGCGTGGCTTTCAGCGCCTGCGCAATCGCCTGTTCCGCCAGCGGCGACATCAGCGCATAGCCCTTCGCGGTGGGATGCACGCCATCGGCCGCCAACGCCGGATCCAGTCCACCGTCTGCATTGGCCATCGCCGAGTAATAGTCCAGGTACACCAGCCCCTGCGCATCGGCGTACTGCTTGAGCGCGGCGTTCAGGGCGCGCACCTTGGGTGCAGGTTCGATACCGGGCATCCACCGGTACTCGCTCACCGGCAGCACCGACGCCAGCACCACGCGGATGCCGTGCGCACGCGCCAGTTCGACCATCGCGTGCAGGTTGTCTTCGATCATCGCCTGCGTGCTGGGCCCGGTATTGCCGGCAATGTCATTCGTGCCGGCGAGGATGAGCACCACGTCCGGCTGCAGCGCAATGACGTCCTGGCGGAAACGCAGCAGCATCTGCGGCGTGGTCTGCCCGCTGATGCCACGGTTGAGATAACCCTTGCCGGGGAAGAACTGTGCCGGATCCTTCTCGCCCCACAGCTGGGTGATGGAATCGCCGTAGAACAGCACGCGCGGCACACCGGCCTGCTTGGCCGGTACGCGCGCGTTGGCCTCGCGGTAACGGGCCAGGTTGGCCCAGTCGGACAGGCGCTGCTGCATGCCGCGCACCTCATCCGGGGTGACCTGGTCCACCGGCTTCAGCAGCAGCGGGTTGACCGCCACCGGCGGCTGCGCCTGCGCGCAGGCCATGGCCGTCAGCAGGGCCACGGCAGTGGCGCAGTATCGCGAACGTCGGAGGTGGGTCATGAGTTTTCCAGAAGGAACTGGCTGATTTCGCGGCGCAGATCGAGGTCGTCGGTCTGCCGTGCGGCTTCGTCGGCGAGCAGCGCGAACTCGTAACCGCGCTCGGTCTCGCCCTGGTCGATGTGGCGCCGTGCCAGTTCCAGGCAGATCGACGCTTCGCCTTCGATCACGCCCAGCTGGCGCGCCTGGGTCAGCGCGCGCTCGTAGTAGCCGATGGCCACGCCGCTGTCGCTGGTGAAGTCACCCAGGGTTTCCCAGAGGAAAGGATGGTCGCGGCCTTCCACCGCCATCGCATCGCAGTACTGCCGCAGCTCGTCGTGCAGCCGCCACTGGCTGCGGGTATCGCCGTGGGTGCTGGCATTGGCCATTTCGACCGCCACGCCCAGTACGTGCTCGTACACGTCCTGTGGAATTTCCATGGGAACCTCCTGCCGCTTGTCTGTTGCACGGTCAGGCTAGCACGGCCGGGTGGTGCCCGGCCGTGTGGAGGTTCATCTACGCATGGCGTGGCACCCATCCACGCAAGGCGTGGATCTACCGGGCCGGATGGTGCGCGTTCAACGGGGCCGGGGGTGCCCGGCCGTGTGGTGTTTCATCCACGCATGGTGCGGACTTAGCGGGGACCGTGCGACGGCGGTACGTCCTGCGCGCCCCACTGTTCGTTCTTCGTGCTGCCCAGCTCGAAGTCCAGCGTGCCGCCGCGCTGCACGAAGCTGGCCGGCAGCCAGCTGGCATTGCTGGCCTTGCCATCCACCTGCAGCGACTGCACGTACGGCGCATCCATCGCTGCGCCGCGTGCACGCACTACGATCTTCGCGCCCGGGCGGGTGATCACTGCTTCGGTGAACAGCGGACTGCCGATCACCAGGTCCGCGCGGCCCGGGTACACCGGATACAGGCCCAGCGCCGACCACACGTACCACGAGGACATCTGGCCAAGGTCATCATTGCCGGGCATGCCCTCGGGCGTGTTGGTCCAGATCTGGCGCATCGCCTGGCGCACGGTTTCCTGGGTCTTCCACGGCTGGCCAAGGAAGTTGTACAGCCACGGCGCTGCGATGGACGGTTCGTTGTCCAGCTCGGCGTGCAGCGGGCCGGACTTGGTCACTGCCCACGCACCATCCGGCGTGCGGAAGAACGCATCGAGCCGCGCGATGCTGGCCTCGCGGCCGCCGAGCGCCTCGAAAAGACCGGCCGGATCGAACGGCACCATCCACAGGTACTGCGCGCCACTGCCTTCGACGAAACCCTCGTCGGCGGCCGGATCAAACGTCGGCCAGCTGCCATCGGCATTGCGCGGCTGGATGTAGCCCTGCTGCGCGGTGGCCTTCGGGTTGTAGAGGTTGCGCCACCAGCCGGAGCGCTCACGGAACAGCTTTGCACCCTGCGCATCACCGGCGGCGAGGGCCAGCTCGGACAGGCCGAAATCGGCGCTGACCATCTCCAGCGTATCGGCCGCACTGCCCCAGCCCGGCGCGCCTTCCGGCATGTACTTCAGGGCAAGCCACTGGTCCAGGCCCGGGCGCTGGCCCACGCAGAGCACCGGGCAACCACGCTTGTCCAGATCACGTGCGGTGGGCACCGTGGCCGCCTTCTTCAGCGAGGCGTAGGCGCGCTGCAGGTCGAAGCTGCGGCCGCCGAAGGCATGGATGGCCGCCACCGACGGCGGCGACGGATCGCCGTTCATCACGCCGGTGGCGCCGGTGATGTGGGTCCAGCGATCCCAGACGCCGCCATTCTGGTCGGCCTGGTTCAGCAGCGACTGCGCCACGTCCGAACCGACCTGCGGCTGCAGCAGGGTCAGCAGCTGCAGCTGCGAGCGGTACACATCCCAGCCCGAGTAGTTGGCGTACTGCGCCTGCTGCCGCTTGGCCAGCGCATGCACCTTGCCGTCCATGCCGCGGTATCGGCCATCGCCATCGCTGTGCAGGTTGGGCGCCAGCATGGCGTGGTACAGCGCGGTGTAGAACACGGTGCGCTCGTCGGGCGTACCGCCCTGCACCCGCACCTGGCCCAGCAGCTCGTTCCACTTCGCGCGGGTGGCCGCCTGCGTGGCCGCCACGGTCGTGCCCTGCGGACTCTCGCGGCGCAGGTTGGCGCGCGCGCCGGCTTCATCGACGTAGGAAATACCGATGCGCGCGGTCACCTGCGGCGTGCGCTTGGCATCGAAACTGATCCAGCCGCCCGCGCCCTTGCCCGCCGGCGGGTGGCCCTTGCTGCCATACGTGGTGCCACCGCCGCCCTCGCGCGCGCCGGCCTGCACGCTGTCATCGCGCCAGGTGCCGCCCACTTCGAACGGCTGGTCGAACTCGGCGACGAAATGCAGGGTGTAGTAGCTCTCGCGGCGGTCCTCGGCGAGGTAGCCACAGAAGTTACCGCTGGTGACCGAACCGCGCACGGTGCGCGTGGCCGGGTCGATGATGATGGTCGAATCGCTGCTGCCCACTTCGCTGTCGGAGGTGCGGAACAGCAGATTGGCCGGCTTGTCGGCCGGGAACTGGAACTGGCCCACTGCGGTGCGCTCTGTGGCTGCCAGGCTCACGGCCACGCCGTTGTCGAGGGTGAGTGTGTAGGCACCGGGGCTGGCGCTTTCCTTCGCGTGGTCCAGCAGGCTGGTATAGCGCACGCCGGCATCGGCCGAAGACGGCGACAGCTCGACTGGCAGGGTTACCGGCATCAATGGAATATCGCCGCTGGCGCCGGTGCAGCCGGTGCCATTGACGTGGGTCAGGCTGAAACCGCGTACGCCGTTGCTGCGCCACTCGTAGCCACCGGGCGCGGCAATCGGGAAGCGCTTGCCCGGCAGTGCGGTCATTTCCGGACTGAAGGCCACCATGCCGAAGGGCACCGTCGGCCCCGGGTAGACGTTGCCGGCGTTGGTGGTGCCGATGAAAGGGTTGACCTCGGCGGCCAGGTCCTGCGCGGGTGCCCTGGCGGCGAGCAACGGCAGCGGGGACAGCGTCAACACAGCGGAAACGACGACCAGCAACGAACGGGACATCGACAACTCCAGTGGAAGGAGGCACCCACGCGCCTTGAACCACTGAGGGTAGTACGCGCCCGAGCGCCCGGCGACGGGCCGGAGGTCATGGTTGACGGTACCCGGTCACGATCGCAGCCACCGGGCTGCGCGCTGGTCAGTACAACGTGCCCAGCTTGAACAGCGGCAGGTAGGCCGCAAACATGGCCAGCGGGGTCGCCACCATCAGCGTCACGCTGCCGATCAACGCCGACAGCCGCGCCTGCCCTGCCAGCCAGGCGGCAATCACCAGCGGCGGGCCTAGCCAGGCCAGCCCGTAGCTGCCTGCGAAGAACTGGGTGATGACGGGCAACGGCTGGCCCGCTTCGGCAAACTGCTGAGCGAACTGCGGGATCGCAAACCGACCCAGTGCAGTACAGCCCACCGCAGCGGTGCCGCTGAACAACAGGCCGACCAGCAGCCATCCCCATCCGGTACGTCCACGTGCAGCGATTTTCATGGCGACGTCCGTGCGCGGTCAGTACGTGCCCTGCACGAACGGCTGCCCCGCCTGCGTGGTGGCGATGATCATCGCCACCGATTGATCGTTCTTGTGGAAGCCAGCCGAACACACCGCATCACGGCCCTGGCCGCATTCGATCTCGGGGAAGTCCGGCAGCGCGGCCTGGCGTGATTCAGGCGGCGTGACCTGCCAGCCCGCAGCATCGAGCAGGCGCTTGGCCTTGGCATACGGCATGCCGGCGGTGATGCCCAGCGCGGCCAGCTCGCCGGTCAGTTCCTGCGCCGCGGCAATGGCCGGTGCGATACCCAAAGACAAGAACACAGCAAGGACGAAGGCTTTCATTGAACACATCCGTGGCAAGCACCAGAGCTGCAGCGTACCGCAGCTTCGCTGCACTGCGATGTCCGCGTCACAGATGGTTACGCTACCTGCAGGCCAGCGCGTCCATCTCCAGGTGCAGGCGGAGCCTTTCCTGCAGCCAGCCGGGATGGAACCGTGCCCGGCTTCTTTCGCCGGGAGGCAGCAGCGCGATCACGGCGTCGCTCAGCGCCGGGCGCCACTGCGCGGGCAGCGTGCCGGTGTCGATCGACCGCGAATGTCCCATGGGCATCTGCTTCCACGGCAGCATGAGCGCCTTCTGCGATGTGGAAACAAATGCGACCGGCGGGTGCCCCTTGCGCCTCACGGTCACCGATAGCGTCGGGTAATCGTCCGTCCATAGACCACTCTCGGGCGACAGCTGCTGCTGAACCCGTTTGCGCAGCTCCACCTCAGTCAATGTCTTCCGTGCCCAGGCCTGCCGCTGCGCGAAACCGCACGATGGCGCCGGCGATCTCGTCATGGTCGGGTCCAGCCGTGTGATCGCGGCGCGATCCAGTCGGCGTGCAACTTCATCGACGGCCACCGCCATCGTCACCGGCGCAGCGTCAATGGCCGCTTCAAACGCCGACACTGAAGCGGCAGGCAGCGTTACGTACTGACCGTCGCGCCGATTCATCGGCAAAGCGGCATCCACCCGCGTCGTCACGCCACGTGCGTCGCGTTCGATGCGCCAGTGTTCCTGCACATCGCCCCATCCCAACCACCGGTACTCGATGTCGATACGCAGGTTGGGCTCTGCTGCCAGCACCGGAGCGGTGATACACAGGCCTGCAAGGACCAGCCACCAGAATTTCATCGCGCGCTCCTTCGCCCTGCAATCGTCGGGGATGCCAGGGCCGCCCGAAGGCGGCCCTGGATGCAGCTGTCGAGCAGGCTCGACGTTACTTCGCGTTCTTCACGTAGGTGTCGAACCAGTTCAGCATTTCAGACACCAGCTGCTCGTTCGATTCCAGCGCGGTGTACCAGTGCGGTTCGTTCGGCAGCATCACCAGGCGGGTGGTACCGCCGTTGCCACGGATGGCCTGGTACAGCTTGCGCGACTGGAACGGCTCGGTACCCGGGTTGGCATCGTCTTCGCCGTGGACCAGCAGCAGCGGCAGCTTGATCTTGTCGGCGTAGAAGAACGGCGAGGCCTTCAGGTACACGTCCTGCGCCTGCCACACCGAGCGACGCTCGTTCTGGAAGCCGAACGGGGTGAACGTCTTGTTGTACGAACCGCTGGTCGCCACGCCAGCCTTGAACAGGTTGGTGTGGGCGATCAGGTTGGCGGTCATCAGGCCGCCGTGGCTGTGGCCGGTGACACCGATGCGGTTGCGGTCGACCACGCCCATGTCCACGGCCTTGTCCACCGCCGCCTTGGCGTCGGCTTCCAGCTGCTCCAGGTAGGTGTCATAGGCGGTCTTCGGGTCGCCGACGATCGGGAACGAGGCGTTGTCGATGATCGCGTAGCCGGCCAGCAGCATCAGGCGGTACGGCTGCAGACGGGTGAAGGTCTGCTGCGAACCGGACACCTGGCCGGCCTGGGCGGCGTTGGCGAAGTCGGCCGGGTACGCGTACAGGATCGCCGGCACGCGCTGGCCTTCCTTGTAGCCCGGCGGGGTGTACAGGGTGAAGGACAGATCCACGCCGTCGGCGCGCTTGTAGGTCACCAGCTGCTTCTTGATCTGGCGCACTTCCGGGGTCGGGTCGACCAGCTTGGTCAGCGCGGTGGCGGTGGATGCGAACTGCGCCTCGCCGTCCTTTGCTGCGGCAACCGCCTCGCCCTGCTGGCGCACGAACGCGTTCGGCGCGTCCATCACCGACTGGTGCCAGGTCAGGTACCGGCCCGGGGTGTTGCTGAAACCAAGGAACTGCTCGTAGGCATCGGCATCGCTGCGGAACAGGCGCTCGCTCTTCAGCGAACCCAGGTCCAGGCGGTCGAGGAACGGACGATCGCCCTGCGGCGAAGCGCCCTGCCCGCGCAGGAACACGAAATTGCCTTCCTGGCGCACGACTGCGGCGCCGTTGGGCAGACGCTTGAACACCAGGTTGCCCGGGTCGCCGTACAGCTCATCGCTGGACATGTCCCACAGCAGGCGGCCTTCCTTCTTCGGCTGGTCGACATCGACGATGCGGGTCTGCACCCAGTGGCGGTTCTCGTCGTTCTCGAACATGAAGGACACGGCGGGATCCGCCGACCAGGCCAGGCCTTCGAAACGCTGTGCGGTGCGGGCGATCTCCACCGGCTTGCCGTTGAACGGGGCCTTCAGCATCAGCACGCGATCACGGTGCGGCACGCTCACCTTCCAGTCGCCCTTGTCCAGCGCTTCGGCATAGACCAGGGTAGCCGGATCGGTGGAGCGCCAGTCGAAACCACGCGGGCCTTCCGGCACGCCATGCACGGGCACGCGGTCGGCCAGCGGCAGGCTGGCGATGGCGGTGATCTTGCCACTGGCGATGTCCAGCACCGCAACGTCGTTGGCGAAGCGCTGGTAGGTCACCGCGTGCGAGAACGGCGGCTTGATCGATTCGGTCAGCACGTGCACGCCGTCGGGCGCAGCGCTGACGTCGTTGAAGATGGCGGCGCTGCCGACCGGGCGGACCTTGCCGCTGGTGGTATCGACCACGGCCAGCTGCGAGGCGCCGTAGTAGGCGAACAGCTTTTCATCGTGCACGCTGGCCAGCGTGTCACGGGCTTCGTAGGTGCTGCTTTCGCCGCTGCTGCCCAGCGATTCCTGCGCGTCCGGGCCGGTCGGCACGCCGCCGTCGGACGGGGCTGCGCCCTGGTTGGCCGGCACCAGCTTCACCAGCAGGTTCTGGCTGCCACCCAGCCACTGCACGGTGCTGCCGAAGATCGGATTGAGCTGCACGCCCGGCACCTGCTTGACCTGGCCGGTGGCTGCATCGCCCACCCACAGCTGCACACTGGTATCGACCGCGTTCTGGAACGCGAAGTGGCTGCCATCGGCCGACCACTGCGCCGCACCGGCACAGCCCCGCGGCAGGTCGACCTTGGTGGTCTTGCCGCTGGCGATTTCCACCACGCTGAAATCGGCCACGCAGGCCGGAATACCGTAGCCACCAGGGGTGTCGTGACGGCTGCGGTTCTTCGGCTCCAGGCGCACGCCGGCCAGCTTCAGGTACGGCTGGGCCACGCGGGCGATGGACGGATAGGTCTGCGCGGTGGTCAGCAGCAGGCGCTGCCCGCTCGGATCGACGTTCGGTGCCGGCGGCGGCGGAGCCTTCAGCACCTTGAGCAGGTGCTCCGGCGGCTTTGCGTAATCGGCAAGCGCCGGGCCAGCAGCCAGCAGGCCGACGGTGGCAACGGCAATGGCCGCCGCCAGAGAGGTGCGATGGATGAGCATCCTTGATCCCCTGGGGTGTGATTGGGCACCCGCCAGACAGCGGGCATCGGCCGAATCTAGCACCCCGGGGTGGGTTGTGAATGGGCCGGAAGGACTAGTGGCCGGATGCTGCAAACCCCACCGGCGCTCGCCTTACTGCTGCGCGTGCAGGTCCCACGTGGTCAGGTAATCGGGGTCGACCACGATCGCGCCACCGGAGCGCAGCCGGTATTCACCCGGTTCCGCGGGCCGGTACTGGTCGAGCATCGGCGGCAGGTAACGTTCATGGCCATCGGCCTCGTCGGCCAGCACCACGCCTTCCTCGGCACTGATGCGCAGCACCGTGCCCGAATACTGCTGCTGGTCCCGCATCTGGCCATCGCCGCCGTAGCGGGTAATGCCCACCAGCACCACTTTACCGATCATCTGTTCGACCTTGGCGTCGTCCAGGGTCGGCAGCAGGGGAATGGATTCGTCATTCATGGGTGCACCTCCAATGCCTGCAAGTACATCGTGGAAACGCTTGAAGGATGGCAGCTCTCGTACACCACGGCCATCCTGGCCGGTTCATGCTCCCCAAGGCTGGATGCTGCCACCGCAGGCGGCAGGGTGGAGTGAAGACTGTAGAATTCGTTCATGCGCACCGTACACGCCCTCCGCTACATCACCCCGCTCCGCGAAGGGGGCTCCCTGCCCGCCGTGGTCGAGACCGACGACGACGGCATGGCCGTGCTCAAGTTCCGTGGCGCCGGCCAGGGTCCGAAGGCACTGATCGCCGAGCTGATCGCGGGCGAAATGGCCCGCAGCGTGGGCCTGCCGATTCCGGAAATCCTGTTCGTGGAACTGGACAGCGAGTTCGCCCGCACCGAACCGGACCCTGAGATCCAGGACCTGATCCGTGCCAGCGAGGGCCTGAACCTAGGCCTGGATTACCTGCCCGGCGCGATCAACTACGATCCTGCCGCAATGCCGGTGGATGCGGACCTGGCCTCGCGCCTGGTCTGGTTCGATGCGTTCACCAGCAATGTGGATCGCACCACGCGCAACCCCAACCTGATGGTCTGGCATCGCAAGCTGTACCTGATCGACCACGGTGCGGCGATGTACTTCCATCACGACTGGGCCAACGCCGGCGACGCATGCGAAAAGCCCTTCGTGCTGATCCGCGACCACGTGCTGCTGCCATTTGCCAGCCGCATTGCCGAGGTGGATGCCGAGCTCGCCGCGCGCCTGCCCGATGCCGAGATCGAGCGCATCGTCGGCCTGGTGCCCGACAGCTGGCTGGTGGACGAGCCGGCGTTCGACAGCCCGCAGGCCTACCGCCAGGGCTACATCAACTACCTCAAGCACCGCCTGAAGGTGCGTGCGGTGTTCGTGCAGGAGGCCGTCCGTGCCCACGCTGCACACGTATGACTATGCGGTCATCCGCGTGGTACCGCGGGTGGAACGCGAAGAGTTCATCAACGTCGGGGTGATCGTCTCCTGCCCCGGCGCACGCCATCTGGAAGCAGCCATCGAGATCGACGCAGCACGCCTGCAGGCGTTCGCGCCGGCGCTCGATCTGGAAGCGCTGCAGCCGTGGCTGGATGCCATCGTGGCGATCTGCCGCGGTGATGCCAATGCCGGCCCGATCGCGCAGCTGCCCGCGCGTGCACGCTTCCATTTCCTTACGGCCAAGCGCAGTTCGATCGTGCAGATGTCCAGCACGCACGTCGGCCGCACGGCCGATCCGGAGGGTGTGGTCGAGCACCTGATGACGAAGATGGTGCGGGTGCCGCGCTGAGGGGAGCGGCGGCGGACTGTCCCTCGCGACCCGCTGAAACCCCGCGCTGCGCGCGATAGTCGACCAACGGTCGACTCTACCCCCGGTCCGGCTTGTCGCCTGCATTACAGCGGCAAACGCCGTGCGATGTAGTTGACCACGTTGCCGACCGCATCCGGATCCACGTTGGCCAGGCCGATGACCACGTAGCCCTGCTCGGGCAGCACCACGATGGCACTGTTCGAGCCAGGCGCCCCGCCCTCGTGCCCGTACTGGCGCTGGCTGCCCTGCCCCTGCACGACGAAGCCATAGCCATACCAGCCCTTGTGGTTCTGCGCGGTGGTGGCCTGCTTCAGCAGCTCCGGCGATACCAGCTTGCCGCTGCGCAGGGCCTCGCAGAACTTCAGCATGTCTGCGGCGGTGCTGTAACCACCACCGGCCGACATGCCGCGCCAGGGCAGCGTCTTGGTTTCGCGTACCCACTGCCCGTCCTTCCTGGTATAGGCGATGGCACGGTGCTCAACATCCACGGTTTCCGGCTCGAACCCGGTAGCGGTCATTCCTGCCGGGCGCAGGATGTGCGCGTCCACGTAGTCGTAGTACGACTGCCCGGAAACGGTCTCGATGATGCGGCCAAGCACGATGAAGCCGTAATTGGAGTAGGCATCCTGGCTGCCGGGCGTGAACTGCGGCGCATCCTTGGCGAAGCGCTGCACGTAGTCATCCAGCGTCTTCAGCGAGGCCGAGTACTGGTCGAAATCATCGCCGAAGAAATCGCCCAGGCCGCTGGTGTGGGTCAACAGCTGGCGCACGGTCACGGTATCGGCGACGGCCTTGTTCGGATAGTCCGGCAGGTACTTGCCGATCGTATCGTCCAGGCTCACTTTGCCGGCCTGCACCAGCTGCAGGATGGCCACCGAGGTGAACATCTTGTTGGACGAGGCCAGGCGGAATCGGGTCTGCGCGTCGACTGCCTTGTTCACGCCGCGGTCGGCCAGGCCTGCGTGCCAGTCCAGCAGCACGCGCCCGTTCTGCGCCACCAGCACGCTACCCGACAGCGCATCCTCAGCGGCCAAGGCGTCCAGCTTTGCACGGGCGTCGGCCATCAGCTGCGGCAAGGCGACGCGTGCGGGCTGGTATTTTTCCGGCGTGGGCGTGCCTTCCAGCTGGAACAGCTTCAGTTGTGCCGGATGGGCCGGGTCCATCTCCGCGGTCACCAGCATCGCACGCTCGGTCTGCTGCGCCAGCACCAGCAGCTTCACCTGCAGTGGCGTGCTCTCACGCACCTCCAGCAGCTTCAGCGGGCCGGTCGACTCGTGGAACTCCAGATAGTCCTGCGGAGTGCTGCCGTCCTTCTTGGCGTAACGCTCAGCGAAGGCCTGCAACTGCTCCAGGCTGCCGGCATTGAACGCTGCCAGCCAGCCATCAGCCGCACGTCGGGCCTCAGGAGCGGGCGGCGCAGCGTGCGCGGCGCCCATGCACAACAGCATCAACAAGGCCCAGAGCACTGGGCGGGCGGAAAGACAGCGCACGAACATGGCGATTCCTTCGCAGACGAGGCGTGCGGCCATCCTAGCCCAACGCCAGCCCCGCGAGGATGGCGTTGGGGTGTCGCCCACCCATCACGTCACTTCGGCAACGCGTACGCCATCACGTAATCGCCCTTCGGCGTTTCCATGAAGTGGTGCCCGGCCGCGACGATCACCACGTACTGGCGGCCGTCCTGCTCGTACACCATCGGGTTGGCCTGGCCACCGGCCGGCAGCTTGACGTGCCACAGCTCCTTGCCGGTCTTCAGGTCGATCGCGCGCAGCAGGTCGTCGGTGGCGGCGGCAATGAAGATCAGGCCGCTGGCGGTCACCACCGCGCCACCATTGTTGGGCGTACCAATCTCGATCGGCAGGCCGGAGCGGATGCCGAACGGGCCATTGCCACGGGCGCTGCCGAACGGACGGTCCCACAGCAGCTTGCCGGTGCGCAGATCGACCGCGCGGATGCCACCGTAGGGCGGCTGCTTGCACAGCAGGCCGGTGAACGGCAGGCGCCAGCCAGCATTGACGTCGATGGCGTACGGCGTACCGACCTGCGGGTCACCCGCACCCTCGGCACCACCCTTGTCGGTGCGGATATCTTCGCGCGGCAGCCAGCCCTTGCGGTCAGCTTCGGCGCGCGGCACCAGCCGGTTGTAGTTGGGCATGTCGTTGTAGTTGGCCACGATCACGCCGCGACGCGTATCGATGGCCACGCTGCCCCAGTCCGAACCACCGTTGTAGCCGGGGTATTCAATCGAATGATGATCGGCGCTCGGCGGCGTGTAGAAACCCTCGTAATGCGCTTTGCGGAACTGGATGCGGCACACCAGCTGATCAATCGGGGTGATGCCCCACATGTCCTGCTCGGTCAGATCGTGTTCGCGGCGCAGCGTGTGGTACAGCGAGAACAGCTGGGTGGGCGAACGCTGCTCCGGCTCGGCACCACCACCGGGCACCTTGCGCTCTTCGGCCGGGGTCAGCAGCTGGCCGGTGCGGCGGTCGAGGATGTACATGTCGCCCTGCTTGGTCGGCAGCAGGATGGCCGGCACCTTGCCCTGCGCGGTCGGGTAGTCGATCAGGCTCGCCTGCGAGCCCATGTCGTAGTCCCAGACATCCTTGCGCACGGCCTGGAAATGCCAGGCCGGCTTGCCGGTGGTCACGTCGATGGCCACCAGCGAGGTCGCGTACTTGTTCTGGTTCTCGGTGCGCGAGCCGCTCCAGTAGTCGCCCGCGGAATTACCCATCGGCAGGTAGACCAGGCCCAGCTTTTCATCGCCGGTGGCGGTGGTCCACATGTTCGGCGTACCGCGCGTGTATTCCTTGCCCTGCGCCGGCAGGCCGGTCAGTTCCGGCTGGTCCATGTCCCAGGCCCAGCGCAGCTTGCCGGTCACCGCGTCATAGGCCTGGATGACGCCCGAGGGTGCATCGCGGCGCTGGCCGTCCAGCACCTGGTGGCCGGTGACGATGACGCCGCGCACGATGGCCGGTGGCGAGGTGATGGAGACGTAGCCCGGCGGCGTTTTGCCCATGCCCAGGGTGATGTCGACCTGCCCGTTGTTGCCGAAGTTGGCGCACGGCTTTCCGCTGTCCGCGTCCACCGCGATGATGCGGCCGTCCAGGGTGCCTTCGATGATGCGCGCGGTGCAGGCCGGGCGGTTGCCGGGCACGCTGGCCGCGCCGGGGGTCGGCGGCGGCGCCGGCAGTGCCAGATCGGCGGCCGCGTCGGCCAGCGCGGCATCGACCACGGCGGCGCCACTGGGCTGCTCGTAATAGGACACGCCGCGGCACGCTGCGGTATAGGGAATCGAAGCGTCTTTCACCTTCGGATTGAAGCGCCAGATTTCCTTGCCGGTACTGGCATCGAGCGCGATCAGCTGGTTGCGCGCGGTGCACAGGTACAGGCGGTTGCCGATCTTGAGCGGCGTGGTTTCCGCGCCCCAGCGGTTTTCCGGCAGGTCGCCGGTGCGGAACTGCCAGGCCGGTTGCAGCGTGGCCACGTTGTCCGGGGTGATCTGCTGCAGCGGCGAGAACCGTGTCGCGGCGTTGTTGCGGCCCCACGCGGCCCAGTCACCGTCGGCCGGTCGGTCGGAGGGCTGCAGGCCCGTGGTGTCCTCGGTTGGATCGATGCCGGTCGACGCAGCCGCGTCGGGGAACGGCTGGTCGCCGCGCACTTCGCCATGCGGCACGAAGGCCAGCGCGAAGGCCGCCACGAAGACCAGCATCAACACCGCCGCAACACCACGCGATGCGCGACGCGGGAAAGGCTGCTGCAGCGTCGGTGCCAGCAGCGCCATCACGATCGCCAGCGCGGTCACCAGGCCCAGCCGTGGCACCCAGCGCCAGTAGGTGCTGCCCGATTCCCACCACGTCCACAGCAGCGTGCCGACGAAGATGAGGGAGAACAACAGCGCGGCGCTGCGGCGGTTGCCCCACAGCAGCACGCCGCTGACCAGCATGGCGATGCCGGCGATGGCGTAGTACCAGGAACCGCCCAGCGTGAGCAGCCAGACGCCCAAGCCGCCGATGACCGCGCCGAGCAGGATCAGCAGCAGGGAGAGAACGGTGGCCACCGGGTGCCGGCGACGCGGCGGGAGGGTCTGGCCATCGGGAGGAACAGCAGCGGGGGTGGCAGGCATTTCAGGCTCCAGGGCGCGACCGTGCGGTCGGTTGGACGGGGGGGGGGGCTCCACTGCGGCCGGCCCCGTCCGCTGGTTCACCAACCGTTATCCGCCCCTGCCTGTGAAATGAATGCGTTCTTTGCCCGCAAACAACGACGCCGGCACAAGGCCGGCGTCGTCGGGTACCTGTCATCGCGGCAGGATCACTCCTGCGCGGCGTCCTCGCTGCTGGCAGCAGCCGGTGCGCCGTCGGTCGCGGCCGGGGCGGCGGCTGCCACCTCGTCCTCGTCCTCGTCGATCGAGGCATCCATGCGCTCCACCGCCTGCAGCTTCTCGTCCTTGGACAGGCGGATCAAGGTGACGCCCTGGGTGTTGCGGCCGACGCGGCTGATTTCAGAGCCACGGGTACGCACCAGGGTGCCGCCGTCGGAGATCAGCAGGACCTCGTCATCCGAACCCATCAGCACCGCGGCGACCAGCTTGCCGTTGCGCTCGGTGGTCTGGATGCCGATCACGCCCTGGGTGCCACGACCCTTGCGCGGGTAGTCCGGCAGCGGGGTGCGCTTGCCGTAGCCGTTCTCGGTGGCGGTCAGGATGTACTGCACGCTGGCGTCGTCGGCGCCGTCGATCACCGCATCGCCAGTGGCTGCGGTTTCCTCGACACCATTGTCGTCCTCGTTCTCGTCCTCGCTGCCGCCGGCACTCTCGGCCACGATCAGGCTGACCACTTCCTCGCCGGCCGGCATCTTGATGCCGCGCACGCCGGTGGCGGTACGGCCCATCGAGCGGACCTTGTCCTCGCCGAAGCGCACGGTCTTGCCGTTGGAGGCGAACAGCAGGATGTCACGCTCGCCGTCGGTCAGGCCGACGCCGACCAGAGCATCGCCTTCGTCCAGGTTGATCGCGATCTTGCCGCGGGCCAGACGGAAGGCGAACTCGCCCAGCGGGGTCTTCTTGACCGTACCGTTCCTGGTGGCGAAGAACACGAACTGGCCATCGGCGTACTCGCGCACCGGCAGCACGGCCTGCACGCGTTCGCCCGGTTCCAGCGGGATCCAGTTGATGATCGGACGGCCGCGGGCGTTGGAGCCGGCTTCGGGCAGCTGGTACACCGGCAGCCAGAACACCTTGCCCGAACTGGTGAAGGTCAGCAGCGTGTCGTGCGTGTTGACCAGCCACAGCTGTTCGATGAAATCCTCTTCCTTGGTCGACGCGGCACTGCGGCCACGGCCACCACGGCGCTGCGCGCGGTACACGCTCACCGGCTGGCGCTTCACGTAACCGGCGTGGGACACGGTAACCACCACGTCTTCCGGCGCGATCAGGTCGAGGATGTCCAGGTCTTCTTCGCTGTGGCGGATCTCGGTGCGACGCTCGTCGCCGAATTCTGCCTTGACGTTGACCAGTTCCTCGCGGATGACCTGGCGCAGGCGGTCGGGATCTTCGAGGATGTGGATCAGCCCGGCGATCACTTCCAGCAGCTGCTTGTACTCGTCGGTCAGGCGGTCCTGCTCCAGCCCGGTCAGGCGGTGCAGGCGCATTTCCAGGATCTGGGTGGCCTGGATCTCGGTCAGCTGATAGCCACCCTCGATCAGGCCCACGCCCTTGGGCAGGTCTTCCGGACGCGAGGCTTCGGCACCGGCGGCGCCCAGCATCGAACCGACCAGCCCCGGTTCCCACAGGCGGGCGAGCATGCGTTCGCGCGCTTCGTTGGGGTTCGGCGAGGTCTTGATCAGTTCGATCATCTCGTCGATGTTGGCCAGCGCGACGGTCAGGCCTTCCAGCACGTGGGCACGGGCGCGCGCCTTGCGCAGCTCGAACACGGTGCGGCGGGTGACCACTTCGCGACGGTGGCGGACGAAGGCCTCGAGCATCTGCTTGAGGTTCATCAACTGCGGGCGGCCGTCGACCAGCGCCACCATGTTGATGCCGAACACCGATTCCATCTGCGTCTGCTGGTACAGGTTGTTCAGCACAACCTCGGCAGATTCACCGCGCTTGATCTCGATGTAGATGCGCATGCCGTCCTTGTCGGACTCATCGCGCAGCTCGCTGATGCCTTCGATCTTCTTTTCCTTGACCAGCTCGGCGATCTTTTCGATCAGACGCGCCTTGTTCACCTGGTAAGGAATTTCAGTGACGATGATCGATTCGCGGCCGTTGTCGGCCACTTCGATATCGGCACGGGCACGGATGCGCACGCGGCCACGGCCGGTGCGGTAGCCGGCGACGATGCCGGCGGTGCCGTTGATGATGCCGGCGGTCGGGAAATCGGGGCCCGGGATGTACTCCATCAGGCCGTCGACGTCGATCTCCGGGTTGTCGATCAGCGCGATGCAGGCGTTGATCGACTCGCTCAGGTTGTGCGGCGGGATGTTGGTGGCCATGCCCACCGCGATACCGGCCGAACCATTGACCAGCAGGTTCGGGAACCGGGTCGGCATGACCGTCGGCTCCAGTTCCTTTTCGTCGTAGTTGGGCTGGAAATCGACGGTTTCCTTGTCGATGTCGGCCATCAGCTCATGCGCGAGGCGCGACATGCGCGCTTCGGTGTATCGCATGGCCGCGGCGGAGTCGCCATCGATCGAGCCGAAGTTACCCTGGCCGTCGACCAGCATGTAACGCAGCGAGAACGGCTGTGCCAGACGCACCAGCGTGTCGTACACCGACTGATCGCCATGCGGGTGGTACTTACCGATGACGTCACCGACGATACGCGCCGACTTGAAGTAGGGCTTGTTGCTGTGCGCGTTCAACTCGTTCATCGCGAACAGCACGCGGCGATGCACCGGCTTGAGGCCGTCGCGCGCATCCGGGAGCGCGCGGCCCACGATCACGCTCATCGCGTAATCGAGGTAGCTCTTGCGCATCTCGTCTTCCAGGTTGACCTGGATGATTTCCTTGGCGGTTTCTGCCATTCGGGTTCCGTTGTCTGGTAGCGGTCCAGTCCGGCGCAGCCCTCTGCGGGAGGGGGTCGTGCCGGAACCTCGATTCAACCTGCGGATACTACCACAACAGGCCGTTTTCCGCCTCCCTTTACGGGGATTTTACCGGCACAAATCAGGAACTTAGGGGGTTGCCAGCCAGCGGCCGGCACCACCGGGGCCTGGGTCGGAGCCCTTTCCTGCGGAAAGGGATCCGACCCTGCACCTGCATCAACCGCCGAAGGCGGCGCGCATGTTCTCGGCGGTCGGGTTCAGGATGACCCCGCGCTCGGTCACGATGGCGTCGATCAGCTCGCCCGGGGTGACGTCGAACACCGGGTTCCAGGCGGCGATGCCCTCGGCTACGGTGCGGGTACCGCCCACGCCGTACAGCTCGCCCGGGTCGCGCTGCTCGATCTCGATCTGGCTGCCGTCCACGGTGTCCATGTCCACCGTCGAGGACGGGGCCACGACCATGAACTTCACCCCGTGGTGGCGGGCGGCGATGGCCAGCTGGTAGGTGCCGATCTTGTTGGCGGTATCGCCGTTGGCGCAGATGCGGTCGGCACCGACGATCACCCACTGCACCGCGCCGGTCTTCATCAGGTGCGAGGCGGCGGAATCGGCGATCAGGGTGGCATCGATGCCATCCTGCTGCAGCTCCCACACGGTCAGGCGCGCGCCCTGCAGCCACGGCCGGGTCTCACCGGCAAACACGCGGGCGATGCGGTGCTGGGCCATGCCGGCGCGGATCACGCCCAGCGCGGTACCGAAGCCGGCGGTGGCCAGCGAGCCGGTGTTGCAATGGGTCAGCACGCCGCTGCCGGCGTCGATCAGGCCGGCACCCAGCGCGCCCATGTGGCGGTTGGCGGCCAGGTCTTCCTCGGCGATGGCCTGGGCTTCGGCTTCCAGCAGCGCCTTCCAGTCGGCGCCGGCGGCGGTCAGGCAACGGCGCATGCGGGCCAGCGCCCAAGCCAGGTTCACCGCGGTCGGGCGCGAGGCGTTCAGCCGCTGCAGGGCCGGTTCCAGCTGCTGCAGGGCATGCGCGCCATCGGCAGCCTGGACCTCGCGTGCGGCCAGCACCACGCCCCAGGCGGCGGCAATGCCGATGGCCGGCGCACCGCGCACGGTCAGCGCGTGGATGGCGGTGGCGACGTCGTCGCTGTCATGGCAGACCACGTGTTCGACCACGAACGGCAGCTTGCGCTGGTCGAGCAGTTGCAGGGCATCGCCGGTCCACAGGATCGGGCGGATGTGGTCGTAGCGGGCGTAGTCGAGGTCGGTGGCAGTGTTCATGGGCCCATTGTAGGGCCACGCCCCGCGTGGTTGGAGCCTGCCCGGGCTCAATTCACCGAGAATTCGGCGCGGCAGCCGCCGTCCACCCAGATGCCATTGCGGCTCCAGCCCCAGGTCCTGCCTTCCTCACAGGGCGTGCCGGACAGCTGCTTGATGACCTTGGCCTCGGTGGAAATGGTGGCGCCGCAGAAGCGCCGCCGCTTGGACTTGGATTCGCAGGTCAGCTTGCGGGCCACGTCTACGAAACGCCCGGCATCGTCGGCCACTTCGAAATCGCCCTGGCAGCCGCGGCTGGTCCAGACTTCATTGCGCTTGTAGCCCCAGCCCTGCCCTTCGCGGCACGGCAGCACCGAGAGCTGGCGCAGCAGTCGCACCGGCGCGCCATCCAGCCGCACCGGGCAGCTCTGCGGGCGGCCATTGGATTCGCAGCGCACCACGCGGCGCACCAGGTGCTTGCTCTTGCCTTCGCCGGCAGCGGCGGAGCTGGCGGTACCTTCAGCGCCGCGTGCACGGAATTCGGCACGGCAGCCCAGAGTCACCCACACGCCGCTGCGGTCGGTACCCCACTCGCTGCCACGGATGCAGGTGTTGCTCGACAGCTGGCGCACCAGGTCGACGCCGTTGCTGACGTCGATATCGCAGTGCACCCAGCCCATGTCGCGCGATTCGCAGGTTACTACTTCGCCTTCGTAGCCCGCTGCCTGGGCAGACGCCGACGACGGCAGCAGGCCGCCCCATATCGCCATGGAGTACACCGGTGCCGCGACGACCGCAAACCACTTGACCAAAGCATTCCCCAACGGAGCGGATGAACCACGATGCCAGTGTCCTGCATCAGGCGTGATAAGACCATCATCGTGCTTGCTGAATCAAGCGCGAAATCCGTTGTTTTTGTTCAGGCGCAGATCGCGCGCGGTCGTTCAGGCGTGGGCGAAATCAAACGCAAGGACATCAGCGATGCGCGGCGTGCGGTTCATCGCCATCAGCAGGCGGTCCACGCCCACCGCCACGCCTGCACAGGCCGGCATCGCAGGCAACGCGGACAGCAGTGCCTCATCCAGCGCAGGCTGCACCTGGCCGCGTTCGTGCCGGCGCTGCTGGTCGCGCTCGAAGCGCGCACGCTGTTCGCCGGCATCGTTCAGCTCGTGATAGCCGTTGGCAAGCTCGACCGCCCCCAGGTACAACTCAAAGCGCTCGGCCAGCGGCGGCGTGCCCGCGCGGATGCGCGCCAGCGCGGCCTGGCTGGCCGGCCAGTCATGGACCACGGTCATGACCGCGTCATCGAAGTGCGGTTGGATGCGATGAGTCATCAGCAGGTCCAGCCAGTCATCGCGGGTCAGGCCGACCGGGTCGATGTGCACCTCACCCAGCGCCGCGCGCAACGCCGCTTCGTCCGCATCGAACGGATCGACGCCGGCGTGCTGCTGGAACAGTTCGCGGTAGCTGAGCACGCGCAGGGTCGCCGTGCGCCCGACCAGCGCCAGTGCTTCGCGCACCAGCTCGGCGGTTTCCTGCATCAGGCGATGGTGATCCCAGCCCACGCGGTACCACTCCAGCATGGTGAACTCGGGATTGTGGCGACCACCGGCCTCGCCGTTGCGGAACACCCGGCCGAGTTCGTAGCAGTCACCCACGCCGGCAGCGAGCAGGCGCTTGAGCGGGAATTCCGGCGAGGTGCGCAGCCAACGGCGGCGGCCACCGGCATCGACGTGGCCGCTGAAATCGGTATGGAAGCTGTCGATGTTCGGCTCGGTGTTGCCGGCCACCGACAGGATCGGCGTTTCCACTTCCAGCACATCCCGCTCGGCGAAGAAGCGGCGCAGCAGGGCGTTGAGCGCGGCACGCTGCTGCAGCGCGCGCATCAGGGCCTCGCTCACAGAATGCCCTCCGGGCGCGGATGGTCCAGTGGCAGGGTCAGCAGATCGCGGGTGTCATCGATGTAGCCGCTGGCCAGATACAGGCGCCGCGCCAGCTCGTTGTGGTGATTCACCTCCAGGCGCATGCGGCTGACACCGCGCCCGCGCGCACGCTGTTCGCAGGTGGCCAGCGCCTGCTTGCCACGGCCGCGGCCGCGCGCGCGGTGCGCCAGGTACAGCTCGTCCAGCAGCACGAAGTGACCGCCCTGCTCCAGGCTGAAGCCCATCGCGATCACTGCGTAGCCGCAGACCTCGCCCGCCTCATCCAGCCACAGCAGCACTTCGCCGTTGCGCGGGTCGGCCAGCAGCGCATCGACGCCGCGGCGTACGCGTGCGTCATCGAATTCGATCTTGTCCTCGGCGTAGAACTCGCGCATCAACGCGATCAGCACCTCCTCATCGGCGCGGGTGGCCAGGCGGAAATCCAGCGGGGCGGTCTGCATCGGGTGTCCTCTCATGCATCAGGCCGGGCGCGCGTGGCGCCCGGCGGGGTCATCATTCGTGTTCGGCCAGGTAGGCCAGCAGGCGGTCTTCATCCCACACCGGCACGCCCAGCGACTGCGCCTTGTCCAGCTTGGAGCCGGCCTCGGTGCCCGCCACCAGGAAACTGGTCTTCTTGGAGACACTGCCGGACACCTTGGCGCCCAGCGCTTCCAGGCGGTCCTTGGCGGCATCGCGGGTGAGCTGGGCCAACGTGCCGGTGAGCACCACCGTCTGCCCGTCCAACGGACCGGCCACGACCTCGGCCAGCGCCGGCGCCTTGGCCAGGATGTGCTGCATCTCGGTTTCCGCCGCCAGCAGCATCGCGCCATGGCCATCGGTGTCCAGCCACTGGGCGACCCCGCGCGCGGTGTCATCGGGCAGGCCGGCATTGACGAACTGGCCATGCTCGGCATCGAGCACGGCCTGCGCGCTGGGCAGCACCGCCACCAGCTTTTCCGCACGCAGGCGGGTAATGCCGGGAATCTCGGCTTCCACCAGCAGCTGGGCCAGGTCCAGACCCTCACGCAGCTTCGCGCTCGGCGGATGGGCATCGCGGATGCGCACCTGGCCGACCTGCAGCAGCGCGTCGATGGCGTCCTGGTTGCCTTGCTGCTCGAAGAAGTGGCCCAGCGAGCGCGCCACTTCGCCACCGATGTCCGGCACGCGCTTGAACAGCGGCCACGGCAGGCGGCGGATCAACGCCAGATCACCAAACCACAGCGCCAGCGCCTTGGCAGTGCTCTCGCCCACGTGTTCGATGCCAAGTGCGAACAGCAGCCGTTCCAGGCTGGCCTCGCGGCTGGCATCGATGGCGGCGATCAGGTTGTCGGCCCACTTGGTCGCGATCTTCTTCGTGTTCCATTCAAACGCCGCCGGCTGCACCAGCGCCTGCGCGCGCCACGCCGGGTCCTGGCCGTCGAGCTTGAGCACGGCCTTCAGCACGTCGCCACTGCCTTCGGCCGGCAGATGCGGCTTCAGGTTGTTGGCCAGCGCCGAGGGATCCTCCGCGTCGAGCACCAGTTTCAGGTGCAGCAGCTGGTCGCGGGTGAGCTGATACAGATCGGCGACGCGCGTGACGATGCCGGCGTCGACCAGGGTTTCGATGTACTTGTCACCCAGGCCATCGATATCCATCGCACGGCGCGATGCAAAGTGGGCGATGGCTTCTTTGCGCTGCGCCGGGCAGGACAGTTCGCCCGAGCAGCGCCACGCGGCGGCACCTTCTTCGCGCACGATTTCCGAGCCGCACACCGGGCAGCGGGTCGGCATCTGCCACGGGGTGGTGCCCTGCGGACGACGGTCGAGGATGACGCTGACCACTTCGGGAATGACATCGCCGGCACGGCGCACGATCACACTGTCGCCCACGCGCACGTCCAGGCGTGCGATCTGATCGGCATTGTGCAGGGTGGCGTTGGACACGATCACGCCGGCCACCGCTACCGGCGCGAGGCGCGCGACAGGCGTTGCGGCACCGGTGCGGCCGATCTGGATCTCGATCGCCTCCACCGTGGTGCTCTGTTCCTGCGCCGGGAACTTGTGCGCGATGGCCCAGCGCGGCGCGCGCGAGACGAAGCCCATTGCCTGCTGGCCGGCGCGGTCATCCAGCTTGTAGACCACGCCATCGATATCGAACGGCAGGCCATCGCGGCGCTCGCCGATGTCACGGTAGTAACCGAGCAGGCCGTCGGTACCGTCGACCACCTTGCACAGTTCGCTCACCGGGAAGCCCCAGGCACCCAGCTGCGCCAGCGTGCCCGAATGGGTATCGGGCAGTTCACCGCCCTGCACCTCGCCGGTGCCGTAGGCGAAGAAGCTGAGCCTGCGCTGCGCGCTGATCTTTGCATCCAGCTGGCGCAGCGAACCGGCCGCGGCATTGCGCGGGTTGGCCAGCACCTTGCCGCCGTGCAGGCGCGCGCGATCGTTGTAGGCCTCGAAATCGGCACGGGCCATGTAGACCTCGCCGCGCACTTCCAGCACGTCCGGCCAGTCCTGGCCGTGCAGTCGCTTGGGGATGTCGCCGATCTCGCGCAGGTTGGTGGTCACGTCCTCGCCGGTGCTGCCATCGCCACGGGTGGCGCCCAGCACGAACTGGCCGTCTTCATAGCGCAGGCTGATCGCCAGGCCATCCATCTTCGGTTCGGCCGAGAACTGCAGGCTGCGGCGGCCCAGGCGCTCGTCGATGCGGCGCACGAAATCGGCCACTTCCTCATCGCTGAAGGCATTGGACAGCGACAGCATCGGCACCGCGTGGCGCACCTCGGCGAAACGCCCGGACGGACGCGCGCCCACCTGCTGGGTGGGGCTGTCGGCGCGGGCCAGTTCCGGGTGCTCCTGCTCCAGCGCTTCCAGCTCGCGCACCAGCCGGTCGTAGTCGACGTCGGGGATCTCCGGCGCGTCCAGCTCGTGGTAGGCACGGTTGGCCTGGGCGATCTGCCGGCGAAGGTCTTCGGCGCGTTCGGCGGGGCTGGAGCTCATCGGGATCCGATACTTCTGGGATGGCCGTGAATTCTACCGCGCCCGCGTGTCAGGCCTCGTCATGCCCGCCCTGCTCGGGGTCGGATCCCCGAAGGGGCTCTGACCCCGGCCGTGGATTGCCGCCCTTGTAGAGTACGGGGGGGGTGGGGGGGGGGGGGCGCGCCCGCTGCCCGACCAGGCCGGGCAAAAAAACCAGAGGAAAGCCCCCCCCCCCCCCCCCAGGAGCGGGGGGGGCGGGGGGCCCCCCGGCGGGGCGCCCCCCCCGCGGTCGCCGCCCCGCGGGCTGGTCCCGTCGGGGCGGGCGCGGGGGGCCCCCCTCCCGCGGCCCCCCCCCCCCGACTCTACAAGACCTTCGCTTGCCGCCCGCACCCCACCAGCGTTAGCGTGCGGCGGTTGCCCTTCGGAATCCTGCCCGTGTCCCTGCCCGCTTCCCGCCGCCACTTCCTGCAACTGGCCGGTGTCGGCCTCGTCGCCGCTGGCAGCGGCCTGCCCCGCCTCGGCCACGCCCAGCCCGCCGCGGCTCCCGCCACCGGCCCGGTCCTGCTCAACTTCAACGAGTGTCCCTACGGCCCCTCGCCCGCCGCCCAGCAGGCCGCACGCGACAGCATCGCCGGCAGTGGTCGCTACCAGTTCGCCCTGGCCGGGCAGGTGCGCGATACCTTCGTCGCCCAGGCCGGCATCCCGGCCGACCACGTGCGCCTGTACCCCGGCTCCAGCGAGCCCCTGAACCGTGCGGCCACGTTGTGGACCGGCCGACAGGCGGCGCTGGTGGTGGCCGACCCGACCTTCGAAACCCTCGGTGACATGGCTGCTGCGCGCGGCGCCCAGGTACAGAAAGTGCCGCTGCGCAATGACGGTGCGCACGACCTTCGCGCGATGGCGGCGGCCGCGCATTCGCAGCCGACGGGACTGATCTACGTCTGCAATCCGAACAACCCGACCGGCTCGATCAGCCCGCCGGCCGAGCTGGCGTGGCTGCTGGCCAACAAGCCGTCCGCCACCCGCGTGCTGGTGGACGAGGCCTATCTGCAGTACAGCGATCAGCCCAGCCTGATCGCAAAGGTGGCCCAGCGCGATGACCTGATCGTGCTGCGGACGTTCTCCAAGCTGTACGGCATGGCCGGCCTGCGGCTGGGCGTGGCGGCAGCCCACCCTGACCGCCTGCGCGAACTGGCCAGCCTGGGCGAGAACCCGCTGCCGGTGCCGGCGCTGGCGGCCGCGCTGGCCAGCCTGCAGGACCCGCAGTTGATCGCGCAGCGCCGGCTGCAGAATGCCAAGGTGCGCCAGGCCACCATCGCCTGGCTGGGCAAGCGCGGCTTCAGCTGCGTGCCGTCCGAAGCCAACTGCTTCGTGGTGGATGTGCAGCGCGACGGCAACGCGTTCGCCAAGGCGATGGCCGACAACGGCGTGGTGATCGGCCGCAGCTGGCCGATCTGGCCGCAGCGGGTGCGGGTGACCGTCGGTACAGAAGAAGAAATGGCGGCGTTCCGCCAGGCGTTCGCGAAGGTCGCCGGCGTACCGGCGTAACCCATCCACGCATGGCGTGGATCTACCCGGGTGGGTGCCGACCGTTGGTCGGCACACCGGAAAAAACGCTTTTACCAGCGCGGGGTCTTGGTCAGCGGCGGGGCCTGGTGCTGGCGGTCATAGGCACGCAGCTCATCGCGGATGTGCGCGATGCGCTGGCGGCCCAGGGCGTTGCGGCTGTCATCCAGCACCACGCCATCGAGCAGCTCGGCCATGCGCTGCACGGTCGGCAGCATCTTTTCCCAGGCATCGAGCGCGGTCAGCGGCGCCGGAAGGGTCAGGAAGAAGGCGATGGCCGGGGTTTCCATGGCGCGGATGTTGGCCATGTCGAAGCTTCCCGGCTTCATGATGCTGGCCATCGAGAAGATCGGGCCCCGCTCGGGATGGCCTTCCACCAAGCGGTGGAACACGTTCATGTGGCCAAACACCAGGCCGGTCTTCTCGGCCGCCACCACGATATCCTCCCCGCGCAGCTGCTCACCGGCGCGGGCGGCCACGAACAACGACACGATCTTGTCGAAGTCCTGCGTCGCACGCTTGCCCAGATCGCTGCTGCCCGGATCGGTATCGGCCAGGCCGAGTTCGGCCTGCTGGCCTTCATCGCCCAGGCCCGGTTCGCCACGGCTCTCGGCCAGGGCCACGCCGTCTTCGCCCAGCACCGGCTCGCGACGCTCGCCGCTGGCCGGTTCGGCGCTTTCCACGCGGCGCCCCTGCGGCTTCTTCTTCGGGCGGCCAAACAGGAAGATCGCAGCCACCAGCAGCAGGCCGGCGGCCAGGATGCCGATGCGCAACAGTGCCGTGTCGGTCATTCGGTAGGTACTCCGGCTAGTTCATTCAGGTAACTAGAATGGCACGTCATGCCGCGCCCGCCAATCGCGCGGCTTCTTCCAGGTCCACGCTGACCAGGCGGCTGACGCCCGGCTCGCGCATGGTCACGCCCGAGAGCTGGTGGGCGGCCTCCATCGTCGCCTTGTTGTGGCTGACGAACAGGAACTGCACCTTCTCGCTCATTTCCTTGACCATGTTGGCCAGGCGGCCGACGTTGGCCTCGTCCAGCGGCGCGTCCACCTCGTCCAGCAGGCAGAACGGCGCGGGGTTGAGCTGGAAGATCGCGAACACCAGCGCCACCGCGGTCATCGCCTTCTCGCCACCGGACAGCAGCGAGATGCTGGATACGCGCTTGCCCGGCGGCCGCGCCATGATGGTCACGCCGGTGTCGAGCAGGTCTTCGCCGGTCAGTTCCAGGTAGGCATGGCCGCCACCGAACAGGCGCGGGTACAGCGCCTGCACGCCGGCGTTGACGCGGTCGAAGGTGTCCTTGAAGCGGCCGCGGGTCTCGCGGTCGATCTTGCGGATGGCGTCTTCCAGGGTTTCCAGCGCGGTGGTCAGGTCGGTGTGCTGCGCATCCAGGTAGTCCGATCGCTGCGAGGCCTCGCCGTACTCATGGATGGCCGCCAGGTTGACCGGCTCCAGCCGGCGCATGCGTCCATCGATCTGGTGCACGGCTTGCTCCCAGTCGCCCAGGCGCGCATCGTCGGGCAGCGCGCTGAGCACGTCCTGCAGCACGAACCCGGCCTTTTCCACCGCGCCCTGCAGCGTCTCGGCGCTGAGCACCAGGGCCTGCTGGTCGAGCTTGCGCTGGGAAATGCGCTCACGCTGGGCCAGCGCCTGTTCGTCGCGCTGGTGGCGGGTCTGTTCGTAGTTGCGCAGCTCGGCGTCGATGCCATCGAGCAGCGTGCGCGCTTCGGTCAGCACGCGGTCGGCACGCACGCGCTCTTCCAATGCGTTCTGGTGCTCGGCCTGCAGCGACTCGACCGGCGAATCGCCCTCGTCCAGCTGCGAATGCAGCTCGCCCAGGCGCGAATCCAGCTGGCCGCGCTGGGTGCTCATGCGCTCCAGCGCCTGGCTCAGCGAACCCACCTGGGCGCGCTGCGATTCCAGGGTCAGTGCCAATGCGTGCGAACGCTCGCGCACGGCGCGTGCCGCTTCACGGGCCAGGTCTCGCGCCTCGGTCAACTGGCGGCGCTCGCCTTCCAGCCCCTGCCGCGTCGACTCCAGGTCGCCCATGCTGCTGACCGCATTCTCCAGCCGCGAGCGCGCCTCACGCGCCTGTTCGCGGTTGACGTCCAGCGTTTCCAGCAGCTGCGACAGCTCGCCTTCGATGCGATCGATACGCGTGCGCGCCGCCTCCACCTTGCCCTGCTGGCCCTGCAGCTGGCCGGCCAGCTCGGACACCGCGCGGTGGGCCTGGTACAGCGAGCGCTGCGCGTCTTCGCGCTGCTGCTCCGCGGCCAGCAGCTGCTCACGGAAACCGGCCAGCTGTTCTTCCAGCGCGGCCTCGCGGTCCTGCAGCTGTTCGATCTGCTCGCGCAGTTCGTTGATCTCGCGTTCGCGCAGCAGTGCGCCTTGCTGGGCGGCACCGGAGCGCGACACGCGCAGCCAGCCCTGGCCCAGGCGCTCGCCGCCCTGGGTGATGATCGAATCGCCGTCGGGCAGGCTGCCCTGCAGCGTCTTCGCTTCGGCCAGGTCGCGGGCACCGTGCAGGTGCGCCAGCAGGCGGCGGATCGCCACCGGACCGCGCACGCGTGCCGCCAGCGAGGTCGGCGCCACCTTCAGATCGCCGGCATCGCCGGCCACCAGCGCGATGCGGCCATCGCCCAGCTCGCCCAGTGCATCGACCAGGCGTGCCGGATCATCCACCAGTACGCCTTCGATCAACTGACCGAGCGCGCTTTCCACGGCGTTTTCCCAGCCCGCGTCGACGTCCAGGCGTTCGCCCACGCGTGCGGCCGAATCCAGCCCATGGGCTTTCAGCCACGCCACGGCAGCGCCCTGCTCCTGGCCGAGTGCGGCCTGCTGCAGGGTTTCCAGCGATGCCAGGCGGCCGCGCAGGCCATTGGCCTGCTTGCGCAGCTCGGCCAGTTCGTTCTGCCCGGTGCGCTGCTGCTCCTGCACGGCGGTCACGCCCTGCTTGCAGCGTTCGACGTCGTCACCGAGTTCGTCCAGCGCGGTCTTCTGCGTTTCGTGCTGCAGGAACAACTGTTCGAAAGCCTCCTCCAGCGCATCCACGTCCAGCCCGGCGCGCTCGCCGGCCAACGCTTCGCGGCGGCGGTCGGCATCGAGGATCTGCTTGTCCAGGTAGTCCACGCGGGTGCGCTCTACATCGCCGGCGCGCGAGGCTTCCGAGCTCTGCGAGGTGTGCTGTTCCCAGCGCTGCTGCCAGCTGGCCAGGCGGTCTTCGGCCTCGCGCAGGCTTTCCTGCTTGATCTCGTTCTCTTCCTGCAGCGCTTCCAGCTGCGGGGTGGCATCGTCGACCGCTTCGCGCAGCACCCTCAGCTTGGCTTCGTCAGCGCTGATGTGCTGGCCGAGCTCGGACAGCGCCTGGCGGGTTTCGTCGCGCGCCTTGTGCAGGCGCTGCGACAGTTCACGCTGATGCTGGATCTGCTGCTCGACGCGGGCCAGCGTGCTGCCCACCTGGTAGACGGCAGCCTGTGCGGTATTGAGCGCGTCGGCGGCCTCTTCGCGGCGCACGCGCGAGGTCTCGATGCGCGCCTCGGCTTCACGCTGGTCGGCGATCAGCTGCTGCAGCTTGGTTTCTTCCTGCGACAGGCCTTCGCGCAGCTTGGACAAGCGTCCGTCGAGGCCACGGAATTCCAGGGTCTTCCACTCGGCATCCTTGACCCGGCGCTCTTCCTGCAGCGCCTGGTACTGCTCGGCCTGCCGGGCCTGGCGCTTGAGGTGCTCGAGCTGCTTGCTGATCTCGTCGCGCAGGTCGCCCAGCCGGTCGAGGTTCTCGCGGGTATGGCGGATGCGGGTTTCGGTTTCCTTGCGGCGCTCCTTGTACTTGGAGATGCCGGCGGCCTCTTCCAGGTACACGCGCAGGTCTTCCGGGCGCGCCTCGATGATCTGGCTGATCATGCCCTGCTCGATGATCGAGTAGCTGCGCGGCCCCAGGCCGGTGCCCAGGAACAGATCGGTGATATCGCGGCGGCGGCACTTGGTGCCGTTGAGATAATAGTTGCTGCTGCCGTCACGGCTGACGGTGCGCTTGACCGAGATTTCGTTGAACGAGGCGTACTCGCCGGAAATCGTGTGGTCCGAATTATCGAAGATCAGCTCGACGGTGGCCTGCGAGACCGGCTTGCGGGCATTGGAACCGGAGAAGATCACGTCGGTCAGCGAATCGCCGCGCAGGCGGCTGGCCGAGCTTTCGCCCATGACCCAGCGCACGGCGTCGATGATGTTCGACTTGCCGCAGCCATTGGGCCCCACCACGCCGGTCATGTTGGTCGGCAGGTGCAGGGTGGTCGGATCGACGAACGACTTGAAGCCGGACAGCTTGATCGTGGAAAGACGCATAGAGGTTCCGGACTGGGGCCGGCGAGCGGCCTGCTTACCCTCCAAGTCATTGATCCTGCTGGGATCGCTGGCCGTGGAACGGGTGTGACGCCCTGAGTATACCGATGTAGGCCGGTTCTACGAGGTATGTTCTACGGGGGCGTGGAACATTCCCCGGGCCCGGCCGCGCGGACAGGGGCCCGCATAAACAAAAACGGGCACCCTTGCGGGCGCCCGTTCTGGTGATACCAGGCCTTTCGGCTTGGGATCAGGCCTTTTCGGCTTCAACCACAACCTTGACGGTGGTTTCGACGTCGGCGTGCAGGTGCACCAGGACGTCGTACTCACCGATGTTGCGGAAGGCACCTTCGCCCAGGATGACTTCGCTCTTGTTCAGCTCGAAGCCGGCAGCGGTGAAGGCTTCAGCGATTTCGCGGGCGCCAACCGAGCCGTACAGCTTGCCTTCGGTCGAAGCGTTGGCGGCGATGGTCACACTCGCGCCTTCCAGCTTGGTCTTGCGGGCGTCAGCGTCGGCGTGGATGGCCTGGGCCTTGGCTTCGTATTCGGCGCGCTTGGCTTCGAACTCGGCCTTGTTGCTCTCGGTGGCCGGAACGGCCTTGCCCTGCGGCACGAGGAAGTTACGGCCGTAGCCCGGCTTCACGTCGACCAGGTCGCCCAGGTTGCCGAGGTTGGTGACTTTCTGCAGGAGGATCAGCTGCATGGTATTGCTCCAGATAAGTTATTCGTTAGCGAGGCGAAGCCCCGCAACAAAGGCTGTCCGAATAGCTGGCACAGCGGGGGCGGCACCGGGCCGCCCCGCCGGGCATCAGACGTCGTGGTTGTCGGTGTACGGAATCAGGGCCAGGAAGCGAGCGCGCTTGACGGCGGTCGCCAGCTGACGCTGGTACTTCGACTTGGTACCGGTGACGCGGCTCGGCACGATCTTGCCGTTCTCGGTCAGGTACTGGCGCAGGGTGTTGAGATCCTTGTAATCGATCTCCTTGACACCTTCAGCGGTGAACTTGCAGAACTTGCGACGACGGAAGAACTTGGACATGGGAAGGCTCCTTAGGCGGCAGAAGCGGCGTCGTCGCCGGCTTCGTTGTCAGCGGTGGTGGTGGACTCGCCTTCTTCGTCGTCACGACGACGGCGCTCACCGCGCTCCGGCTTGTCACCCTTCTCGTCCTTGCTCTTCATGATCAGCGACTGCTCGGTGTCAGCCTCGTCACGCTTGATGACCAGGTTGCGCAGCACGGCGTCATTGAAGCGGAAGCTTTCGGTCAGTTCGTTCAGAACGGCCTGGTCGGCTTCGATGTTCAGCAGCACGTAGTGCGCCTTCACCAGGTTCTGGATCGGGTAAGCCAGCTGGCGGCGGCCCCAGTCTTCCAGACGGTGGATGGTGCCGTTGCCGTTCTCGACCAGCGACTTGTAGCGCTCGATCATGGCCGGGACCTGCTCGCTCTGGTCCGGGTGGACCATGAACACGATTTCGTAATGACGACTCATGTTTTTTTCTACCTTTCGGATGTGGCCTTGCGGCCGGACAGCCCCCCGCCGTGGATACCGCGGTGGGGCAAGGGTTCCCGCCAGGAAGGCAGGAAGCCGCGCATTATGGCGCAGATGGGGGTGCCGGGCAACCGGGCCGCGGCGGGCGAAGCTGAACCCGGTAGCGCCGGGCCATGCCCGGCGGGCGCAGGACCAGGCTCAGGCCTTGTCGGCGTCGGTGGTGAAGCTCTCGCCGCAGCCGCATTCAGCGGTGGCGTTCGGGTTGCTGAACGTGAAGGTCTCGCTCAGGCCGTGCTTGCCGAAGTCGATCACGGTGCCGTCCACCAGGGCCAGGCTCTTGGCGTCGACGTAGATCTTCACGCCCTCCTGGTCGAACACGGTGTCACCCTCGCGCTCGTCACGGGCCAGGTCGGTCACGTGGCCCCAGCCGGAGCAGCCGGTCTTGGTCACGCCGAAGCGCAGGCCCAGGGCGCCGGGGGTCTGGGCAACAAAGCGCTGCACGCGCTCGAAGGCGATGGGGGTCAGGCTGACGGCCATGAGGCTCACTCCAGGGGTACGGGGACATTATAAGGAGCCAGGGTCGCGAAAAATGCCTCGCAAGCAGAACGCTGCAACCGGTAAACTCCCGTGTTCACAGATCAGGTCGATCAGCAGAGGATTCAAGTCATGACGGTGGTCAGCGTTGAACATGCGCTTGCCGGGAAGATCCCGGAAGGCGGCGAAGTCACGGTACGCGGATGGGTGCGCACGGTGCGCGGTTCAGCGAATCTGGCCTTCGTCAATGTGAGCGACGGTTCCTGCTTCGCGCCGATCCAGGTCGTGGCCAACGACACCCTGGCCAATTTCGACGAGATCAAGCGCCTGACCAGCGGCTGCTCGGTCATCGCCACCGGCACCCTGGTAAAGTCGCAGGGCAAGGGCCAGTCGTTCGAGATCCAGGCCAGCGCACTGGAAGTGGTCGGCTGGGTCGAAGACCCGCTCACCTACCCGATCCAGCCCAAGCCGATGTCGCCGGAGTTCCTGCGTGAAGTGGCGCACCTGCGCCCGCGCACCAACCTGTTCGGCGCGGTCACCCGCATCCGCAACTGTCTGGCCCAGGCCGTGCACCGTTTCTTCCACGAGAACGGCTTCAACTGGATCAGCACCCCGATCATCACCACCTCCGACGCCGAAGGCGCCGGCCAGATGTTCCGCGTGTCCACCCTGGACATGGTGAACCTGCCGCGCGACGAGAAGGGCGCGATCGATTTCAGCCGCGACTTCTTCGGCAAGGAAACCTTCCTGACCGTGTCCGGCCAGCTGAACGTCGAGGCCTACTGCCTGGCGCTGAGCAAGGTCTACACCTTCGGCCCGACCTTCCGCGCCGAGAACAGCCACACCACCCGCCACCTGGCGGAGTTCTGGATGATCGAGCCGGAAATCGCCTTCGCCGACCTGGCCGAAGACGCACGCCTGGCCGAGGAATTCCTGAAGTACCTGTTCCGTGCCGTGCTGAACGAGCGCGGTGACGACCTGGCCTTCATCGCCGAGCGCGTGGACAAGAACGCGATCACCAAGCTGGAAGACTTCATCAACGCACCGTTCGAGCGCATCGACTACACCGATGCGGTCAGCCTGCTGCAGAAGTCGGGCAAGAAGTTCGACTTCCCGGTCGAGTGGGGCCTGGACCTGCAGACCGAGCACGAGCGCTGGCTGACCGAAGAACACGTCGGTCGCCCGGTGGTGGTCACCAACTACCCCGAGCACATCAAGGCCTTCTACATGCGCCTGAACGACGACGGCAGGACCGTCGCCGCGATGGACGTGCTGGCCCCGGGCATCGGCGAGATCATCGGCGGCAGCCAGCGCGAAGAGCGCCTGGACGTGCTGGACGCGCGCATGGCCCAGTTCGGCCTGGATCGCGAACACTACAGCTGGTACCGCGATTTCCGCCGCTACGGTTCGGTGCCGCACGCCGGTTTCGGCCTCGGCTTCGAGCGCCTGGTGGTCTACGTCTGCGGCCTGTCCAACATCCGCGATGCGATCCCCTACCCGCGCGCCCCGGGCAGCGCGGACTTCTAAGCCCCATCCAACGACCACGGAGGTACTGCCCCCATGACCCTGTTCTTCGCCCTCTGTTTCGTCGGCGTCGCAGTGGCCGGGTTCAGTGCCTTCGTGATCTTCTGGCCATTGACCCTGGTACACGTGCGCGACCGCCATCCGGCGCTCGCCGCGCGCTTCGGCAATGGCGCCTTCCTCAAGCCCGATGCCCTGGCCTGGCTGCTGCGCCGCGATTACCGCCAGCAGCCGGACCGTTCGCTGTCCGGGCTGGCGACGCCGGCCTGGGTATCGCTGCTGACCCTGCTGGCCGGACTGGGCATGGCCGCCCTGCTCTGGCTGGTCTCGCTCTGGTAACACACACATGAACGACAACAACGACGCACGTGACAGCTGGTGGCTGGCCAACCTCGGCAACACCCTGATCTGGGCCCGCCTGCGCGTGCGCCCGGCCGGTACTGCCGAAGTGCTCGACAGCGACGGCAACACGCTGAGCTATGACAGCGAAGACACCGCCCGTTCGCAGCTGTTCGACGCCGAATTCGTCGAGTACGACGGCCTGGACGAGGAAGATGCGCTGGTGCGTGGCTTCAGCCTGCACGAAGTGCAGCCGCCGCAGGCCGGCAGTGATGAAGGCCTGCGCGGGCGCATGATCCAGTCGCTGGGCGCGCGCGCCTGAGGCGCAAACCATGTTCACCCCGCGCGACTTCGCCGAGACCGACCTGCTCTGGCTCGATCGCCTGCTGGCGCGTGATCCGTTCGTCACCGTGCTGACCACCGGCGCCGACGGCCTGCCCGAACTGACACGGGTGCCGGTGCTGTACCGCCGCGAGGGCAACCAGGTTGAACTGCGCGGCCACTGGGCCCGCGCCAACCCGCAGTCGCGCCACGACGGCGCAGCCAAGGTACTGGCCGACGGCCCGCACGGCTATGTGTCGGCCAGCTGGTACCCGGACAAGGAAGCCGCCTCGCGCGTGCCGACCTGGAACTACGCCGCCGCCGAACTGCGCGGCCAGCTGCAGCGCTTCGACGACACCGACGAGCTGGCCCAGCTGGTCTCCGACATCGGCGACCGCTTCGAAGCCAGCGTCGGCCAGGACTGGCAGTTCGAACCGCAGCGTGACGACCACCGTCGCCAGCTGCGCGGCATCATCGGCTTCCGCTTCCAGGTCGAACAGGTGCAGCTGAAGCTGAAACTGAGCCAGAACCACCCCGAGGCCAACCAGCAGGCGGTGATCGCCGAACTGGAAAAGCTCGACACCCCGCATTTCACCGAGCTGGCGCAGTGGATGCGCTGGCATCGCGCGCAGACCGCCGCCAGCGACTGAGCGCATTGTTTCCCGCGACGGCGCGGCCGGATGGCCACGCTCCTCGCCCACCCGACGCCAGGGACCCGAACATGAAAGACATCCACAAGCTGCTGCAGAACAACCGCGACTGGGCCGACCGCATCGAGAAGGAAGACCCCGAGTTCTTCCACCAGCTGGCCAAGCAGCAGCACCCGGAATACCTGTGGATCGGCTGTTCCGATTCGCGCGTGCCGGCCAACCAGATCATCGGCATGGCGCCGGGTGAAGTGTTCGTGCACCGCAACGTGGCGAACGTAGTGGCCCACACCGATCTGAACTGCCTGAGCGTGGTGCAGTACGCGGTGGACCAGCTGAAGGTGAAGCACATCCTGATCGTCGGCCACTACGGCTGCGGCGGCGTGCACGCCTGCCTGCACAACACCCGCGTCGGCCTTGCCGACAACTGGCTGCGCCACGTGGGCGACGTCATGCAGAAGCACACCGCGATCATCGATTCGATCGAGACCGACGAGCTCAAGCACGCCCGCCTGTGCGAACTGAACGTGATCGAGCAGGTCGCCAATCTGTGCCGCTCGACCATCGTGCAGGACGCCTGGGCCCGCGGCCAGAAGCTGATGGTGCATGGCTGGGTGTACAGCCTGAAGGACGGCCGCGTGCGCGAGATGGGCATCGACGTGGGTTCGCCGGAGGAACTGCAGCCGGCCTACGAAAAGGCCCTGTCCTACGTGCCGCGCCAAGGCAAGCGCGACTGACCTTCCGGGGAAACCGACCATGCTCGCCTCGCCGATCAACCTGCACGCCTGGATCGAAGAACACCGCCACCTGCTGAAGCCGCCGGTGGGCAACAAGATGATCGACAACGGCGACTTCATCGTGATGGTGGTGGGCGGGCCGAACTCGCGCACCGACTACCACTACGACGAAGGCCCGGAGTGGTTCTACCAGCTCGAAGGCGAGATGGTGCTGAAGGTGCAGGAAGACGGCGCGGTGCGTGACATCCCGATCCGCGCCGGCGAGATCTTCCTGCTGCCGGCCAAGGTGCCGCATTCGCCGCGGCGCCCGCCGGGCGGCATCGGCCTGGTGGTCGAGCGCAAGCGCCTGCCCCACGAGAAGGATGGCGTGATCTGGCATTGCGAACGCTGCAACCACAAGCTGCACGAAGAGTATTTCCCGCTGCAGAACATCGAGACCGACCTGCCCAAGGTGTTCGCGCGTTACCAGGCCAGCCTGGAACTGCGCACCTGCAGTGCGTGCGGGCACGTGGATCCGTTGCCGGCGCCGGTGGCGGGCTGAGCCGTCGCCCGGGCCCGGCGCCCGCCCCCCCCGGGGGGGGGGGCGCGCGGCGGGGCGGCGGGGGGGCGCGCGGGCGCCCGGCGGGGCGCGCGGCGCGCCCCCGCCCCC